>JAMPIW010000003.1 GCA_040183005.1 Gammaproteobacteria bacterium | reverse complement strand
CGCCACGCTGCCGCTGGTCTGGTTGGCCAGGATGGTGATGGTCTGGCTGTTGGCCAGGGTCACCGTCATGTCGCTGGCCGGGGCGTGATTCACCGTCGCCGTGTAGGTCACCGTGCCGCCCGCCTCGCTGATGCTGGCCGTCGCGCTCAAACTCACCGTGGTGGTGTCGATGGTGTCCACGATCGTGGTCACCGCCGGCGTCGCGTTGATGCTCACCGCCTCAAGCCCGCCGCCGCTGGTGCTGGCGATGCTGCTGCTCATCGAGCCCGGGTCGGTGATGAAGTCGTCGCTGGCCGCCACCACCACCGCCACGCTGCCGCTGGTCTGGTTGGCCAGGATGGTGATGGTCTGGCTGTTGGCCAGGGTCACCGTCATGTCGCTGGCCGGGGCGTGATTCACCGTCGCCGTGTAGGTCACCGTGCCGCCCGCCTCGCTGATGCTGGCCGTCGCGCTCAAACTCACCGTGGTGGTGTCGATGGTGTCCACGATCGTGGTCACCGCCGGCGTCGCGTTGATGCTCACCGCCTCAAGCCCGCCGCCGCTGGTGCTGGCGATGCTGCTGCTCATCGAGCCCGGGTCGGTGATGAAGTCGTCGCTGGCCGCCACCACCACCGCCACGCTGCCGCTGGTCTGGTTGGCCAGGATGGTGATGGTCTGGCTGTTGGCCAGGGTCACCGTCATGTCGCTGGCCGGGGCGTGATTCACCGTCGCCGTGTAGGTCACCGTGCCGCCCGCCTCGCTGATGCTGGCCGTCGCGCTCAAACTCACCGTGGTGGTGTCGATGGTGTCCACGATCGTGGTCACCGCCGGCGTCGCGTTGATGCTCACCGCCTCAAGCCCGCCGCCGCTGGTGCTGGCGATGCTGCTGCTCATCGAGCCCGGGTCGGTGATGAAGTCGTCGCTGGCCGCCACCACCACCGCCACGCTGCCGCTGGTCTGGTTGGCCAGGATGGTGATGGTCTGGCTGTTGGCCAGGGTCACCGTCATGTCGCTGGCCGGGGCGTGATTCACCGTCGCCGTGTAGGTCACCGTGCCGCCCGCCTCGCTGATGCTGGCCGTCGCGCTCAAACTCACCGTGGTGGTGTCGATGGTGTCCACGATCGTGGTCACCGCCGGCGTCGCGTTGATGCTCACCGCCTCAAGCCCGCCGCCGCTGGTGCTGGCGATGCTGCTGCTCATCGAGCCCGGGTCGGTGATGAAGTCGTCGCTGGCCGCCACCACCACCGCCACGCTGCCGCTGGTCTGGTTGGCCAGGATGGTGATGGTCTGGCTGTTGGCCAGGGTCACCGTCATGTCGCTGGCCGGGGCGTGATTCACCGTCGCCGTGTAGGTCACCGTGCCGCCCGCCTCGCTGATGCTGGCCGTCGCGCTCAAACTCACCGTGGTGGTGTCGATGGTGTCCACGATCGTGGTCACCGCCGGCGTCGCGTTGATGCTCACCGCCTCAAGCCCGCCGCCGCTGGTGCTGGCGATGCTGCTGCTCATCGAGCCCGGGTCGGTGATGAAGTCGTCGCTGGCCGCCACCACCACCGCCACGCTGCCGCTGGTCTGGTTGGCCAGGATGGTGATGGTCTGGCTGTTGGCCAGGGTCACCGTCATGTCGCTGGCCGGGGCGTGATTCACCGTCGCCGTGTAGGTCACCGTGCCGCCCGCCTCGCTGATGCTGGCCGTCGCGCTCAAACTCACCGTGGTGGTGTCGATGGTGTCCACGATCGTGGTCACCGCCGGCGTCGCGTTGATGCTCACCGCCTCAAGCCCGCCGCCGCTGGTGCTGGCGATGCTGCTGCTCATCGAGCCCGGGTCGGTGATGAAGTCGTCGCTGGCCGCCACCACCA
>JAMPIW010000002.1:300000-514085 GCA_040183005.1 Gammaproteobacteria bacterium | reverse complement strand
CGATCTCGTTCAGCGTCTCGCCGATCAGGGCAAACGCCCGATCCCAGGTAATCGGCCGATAGGTGTCGCTGGCACGGTCGTAGAGCAGTGGTGTTGCCAGACGGCCTTGGTTTTCGAGGGCCGAGTCGGTCCAGTCGCGCAGTTCGGCCAAGGGATGCGCCGCGAAAAAAACCGCGTCGGCAAGCCGGGGCGTCATCTCCCATGCGATGGCTTTCTGACCCTGCTCGCAACTGTCGATGAGCGCACCGCCCTTGTCGGGAAAGGCGCAGCCGGGACAATCAAACTGGCCCGGTTTGTTGGCTTTCGCAAACGACTCGATGATCTTTAACGGAATACCCTGGCGCTGGAACGCCTGGAACGAACCACGCAACGCCCCGAATCCACCCGCCGGAGCGTCGTCATGCTCGATGTGGGCTTCTGGACGGTCGATGGCCATGCAGGGGTTCCTTTGCGGCGCGATGGAGTCCAAGGTTACCGCAAGAGTATGGCGAGTGCTAGCAACACGTATATTTCTGTATGGTCAACCTGCTGCAAAGGCATGGCAATGACCTGCTGCTCCGCCACATTCTACGTGGGCAATAGCTTAATCATCACGGCCATGGTGATCACGGCCATGGTCGCGGTCATTTCCGTGTCGGTCGTTCCTGTGTTGCTCACGATTATCATTCCTGTGCTCGCCACGGCCGCCATCTCGGCGATCACGATACCGTTCCTGGTAACGCGGCACGTACTCGCGGCTGTACCACTCGTCCCGCACAAAGAAGACCTGTTCGCCGCAGGCGTTGTATTCGTGGCAGTGCCTTCTCCAATGTTTGGCGTGGCCGGGGGGTACGCGTAGATAGATCGGCGGGCGGTACATCGGAGCCCTCTCGATTATTATTGGCTGACGATAGATCACTTGTGGACGTGGATAGTCGCCGATGTCGATTCGTCCATAGAATCCGGGTTGTCCGATGCTAATGGAAACACCGACATCGGCCGCAAGTGACGGGATGGCAAGACTGACTGTGGCGGTGGCAACAGCGGCTGCGATCAGGAATCGTTTCATGTTAGCTCTCCTGTTGAGTTATTGTTGTTAGAGGTTTTTGTTGAATGCATGAGCCAATGACTTTTCTGTTGTTACGTTATGTAAGTTCACTGAGATCAACATGCTACAACATGCTGTACTCTATCAGGGCAAGGTGGTAAGAATAGAAATCACCCGCAATACGTCCAACCGTCTCGGGCCTATGACTCGGATGTGGCAGTCCCGCGACTATGTACTTTCGGCCCGAAAATGTCTGTGCGATAACACACCTATGTCGGAATACAAAAGCAAGTAGCCTGCGTTGTGAAAATTAACATCCAGTGCAATACCCTTCGCTTATTGCGCCCTCTGCAGACTTTTATCGACGCCTTAGTCTGAACGGGAAGGTGCTGGAAATGTGGACTTGACTGGTGCGAATGCTCATAATCAAACGCATGCAAATGGAGTTTTTATCTTTGGCGCGCGACGTGAGTGCCAGTGTCGTCGTGCTATCTCCGATACTGCTGGTATGACATAGGCTCGTCATTATTGCTTTCATCGCAAAGTAATCGCGTCATGATCAGGTCAAAATAGTATGGATGATGAACAACAAAATGCACGACAGTCGGCATCCGATGGGCTGGTGACGCTGACGTATGTGATTTACGGGCTGCACGCGTTTAGCGCGGTCGGAGGGGTGTTGACCCCGGCATTTGTGGTCACGGCATTTATTACCGGATGGCCATCCATCATTGCAGTCATCATCAATTATGTGAAGCGCGAGGAAACGCGCGGCACCTATCTCGAATCTCACTTTCGCTGGCAGATTCGGACCTTTTGGTTCGCCTTGCTGTGGGTAATTATCGCAATGCTGTTTGCGCTTACCTTCGTGGGTATCCCTATCGCCATGGTTGTTGCCTGGGTTGCCGGTCTGTGGGTGCTCTATCGTATCGCGCGCGGTTTGCTCAGGCTCCTCGAAGGTAAACCCATGCCGCTGTGAGCGCGGAGCTCATCGCCAATGCCGCCATCGCGGCAGCCGTCGCCTGAGGCGCGGGCTTGCGCCTCTATGCAGTGGTATTTGCGCTGGGGGCGCTTCATCGGCTGGATCTTTTTCTCTTGCCGCCTTCATTGGACGTATTGGCCCATCCTTTGGTGATGGGTACTGCCGGTCTTTTTGCATTGGCTGAATTTTTTGGCGACAAGGTGCCGTGGATCGACAGCATTTCCGATGCCGTTCATACTTTCATTCGCATTCCGGCCGGCGCGTCTCTGGCTACCACTTTTTTTGCCGACGGCGGCGTGGCGATGCAATCAGCGGCCTTGTTGCTCGGCGGTACCATTGCTGCGGCTACGCATCTTGCCAAAGCCGGTAGCCGGGCCATGCTCAATACGTCCCCTGAGCCGGTGACCAACGGTTCCGCCTCCCTGGGTGAAGAGGCGTTGCTGGTGTCTGGCGGATGGCTTGCATTGCATTATCCAATGACCTTTCTGGTGCTGCTGGCGCTATTCATGCTGGCCGTCGGCTATTTTCTGCGGAGGCTCTGGCGCGCCTTTCGGCAGCGCAGGCAGCTCGGTTAACCGTTTACCAAGACAGACATACTGCAGGTCTCACTCATCTTCAGTTCGCCCCTCAATGCTAACCACTTCACCTCGAGACGCTACGACGGAAATGATGATTGGCCTACAGCACACACTGCAATCCTCAACGTACTCCTGTTGCCTAACCGAGCAGTCAACGACCACCTCGATCTGTTCCCAGCAGTACGGGCATTGAATCAATGCGGTTTGGAGACTCTGCATGGCTGCACCTACGAGTTCTAACGACGCTGTAGAAAAACCTGATTCTGAATGTTGTGTTCAGGTTCGGGGGGTTGTTAAGTATGATCCAATCATATGTACTCATGCGTCGGAATAACTGAAGGGCATTGCGCCGTATGTGCATTGCCTCGCTACTGGGGTCGATGCCTGACTGTCGACGAGATTGGTACCTGGCGGTACGTATTTCTTTACGGTCAACCTGCTGCAAAGGCATGATGGCAATGATCTGCTGGCCAGCCATATTTACTCTACCTTATGAGGTATTGTGGATTCGGTGCAGGCGCGCTATCCATTTCTGATGCATGGATGGGTTGTATTGCCCGAGCTTCTTTATTGTATGATTGAATTACTGCTCGGTGACACAGATTTTTTCACTCGCTGGCCGTTGTACTGCTGGCTTATGCAACGGAAGGAGGGCAGAAATCGGCAGGAATGAGGTGCACCTAGGCGAGCTTGGTGGGCGTGCGCTGCCATGCCGCAATGCACGCCATAAAAAAAGCCCCGCCATTTCTGGCGGGGCTTTTCAGGTTTGCAGGGCGGGAGTGCTCCCGTTTCTGCGGACCGGGGCTTACATCATGCCCATGTCACCCATGCCACCCATGCCGCCCATACCACCGCCTGCCGCGCCCTTCTCATCCTTGGGCATTTCGGCAATCATTGCTTCGGTGGTGATCATCAGGCCGGCCACGGAGGCGGCGTTCTGCAGTGCGGAACGCGTTACCTTGGTCGGATCGAGGATACCCATGGCGATCATGTCGCCATACTCGCCGGTGGCGGCATTGTAACCGTAGCTGGTCTCACCTGCGGCCACTTTGTCGAGCACCACGGAGGCTTCACCGCCGGCGTTGGCGACGATCTGGCGCAGCGGTTCTTCCATGGCGCGGCGTGCGATGGCGATGCCGATGTCCTGGTCATGGTTGTCACCCTTGAGGCCTTTGAGCGCCAACAGAGCGCGGATCAGCGCAACGCCGCCGCCCGGTACCACGCCTTCTTCGACAGCTGCACGGGTTGCGTGCAGGGCATCTTCGACGCGGGCTTTCTTCTCTTTCATTTCCATCTCGGTGGCAGCGCCGACCTTGATGACGGCTACGCCGCCAGCGAGCTTGGCAACACGCTCCTGCAGTTTCTCACGGTCGTAATCAGAGGTGGTTTCCTCGATCTGGGCGCGGAGCTGCTTGACGCGTGATTCGATGTCGTTGGCTTGACCTGCGCCGTCGATGAGGGTGGAGTTATCCTTGGTGACAAGGATGCGCTTGGCGCGGCCCAAGTCGTTCAGGGTGGCTTTTTCCAGGCTCAGGCCCAATTCCTCGGCGATGACGGTGCCGCCGGTGAGGACGGCGATGTCCTGCAGCATAGCTTTGCGGCGATCACCGAAGCCGGGTGCCTTCACGGCGCAGACTTTGACGATACCGCGAATGGTGTTGACCACCAAGGTGGCCAGCGCCTCGCCTTCTACGTCTTCCGCAATGATGAACAGCGGGCGACCCGACTTGGCGACGGCTTCCAGCACCGGCAGCAGCTCGCGGATGTTGGAGATTTTCTTGTCGTACAGCAGGATGAACGCGTCTTCCAGCTCGGCGCTCATGTTCTGCTGGTTGTTGATGAAGTAGGGGGAGAGGTAGCCGCGATCAAACTGCATGCCTTCCACTACGTTCAGGTCGTTTTCCAGGCCTGAACCTTCTTCAACGGTAATCACGCCTTCCTTGCCGACTTTGCCCATGGCATCGGCGATGATGCGGCCGATGGCCTCATCCGCGTTGGCGGAAATGGTGCCTACCTGAGCGATGGCTTTGTCATCGGTGCAGGGCTTGGACATTTTCTTCAGTGCTTCGACGGCAGTGATAACGGCCTTGTCGATGCCGCGCTTGAGGTCCATGGGGTTCATGCCGGAGGCGACGGACTTCATGCCTTCGCGCAAAATGGCCTGGGCCAGCACGGTGGCGGTGGTGGTGCCGTCGCCAGCGATGTCGGAGGTCTGCGAAGCGACTTCCTTAACCATCTGTGCGCCCATGTTCTCGAACTTGTCTTCCAGTTCGATTTCCTTGGCCACGGACACGCCGTCTTTGGTGATGGTGGGGGCGCCGTAGCTCTTCTCGAGTACTACGTTACGGCCTTTGGGGCCGAGTGTTACCTTAACGGCGTTGGCCAGAATGTTAACGCCGCGCACCATGCGAACACGTGCGTCATCACCGAATTTTACGTCTTTAGCTGCCATGTGTTATTCCCTCTGAATTCGTTGATCAAATAATGAAAGGATCGTGAGAACTATATATTACTCTTCGATGACGGCGACGATATCTTCTTCGCGCATCACCAGAAGATCTTCACCTTCGACCTTGATCTCGGTGCCGGAATATTTTCCAAACAGCACTCTGTCGCCTGGCTTGACGGCCAGGGTGCGCACTTCGCCATTTTCAAGGATCTTGCCCTTGCCCACGGCGATCACTTCGCCGCGCACGGGTTTCTCGGCTGCGGTATCAGGAATCACGATGCCACCGGCTGATTTACGCTCTTCCTCCATGCGACGGATGATGACGCGATCATGCAAAGGACGGATTTTCATATGTAATCTCCCTAATAATTAAAGACTTAACACGTGTGTGCTGCGGTTTCAGCATCGCGGCGAGCGTTAATTAGCACTCACCGTCGACGAGTGCTAATAATGATATCCGTCAAATTTCCTACGTCAAGTGATTTCGTAAAAGATTCATGGTTTAACGCGTTTTTGCTCGGGCGGCAAGGATGCGGTATCTTCTTGGGATGAATAACAAATACCACATCGTTCTTACCACCTGCCCGGACCCCGGAGTAGCCGATACCCTTGCCGGCGCCCTGGTGGATCAGGGGCTGGCCGCCTGTGTTAATATCCTGCCGACCATGCGTTCGGTCTATTACTGGAAAGGGGAGCGCCAGACCGGAGAGGAGCATTTGCTGCTCATTAAATCGCGGGTGGAGGATTATGCTGCGATTGAGGAGGCTATTCTGGCGATGCACCCCTATGAACTTCCAGAGATTCTCGCTGTCTCCATTGACACTGGGCTGGCGGCCTACCTTGCCTGGATTGATTCCTCAGAAGAGATATAGAGAGATATAGAAAGCGTGAAGCGGTTTTTGATGGTGCTGTGGTTATTTGCCACCGGTGTGGTAATGCCAGTGACGGTGGTGGCGGACGCTTCCTCGCAGGGGCTTTTCGGGGCGATTTCTTCTCTTGGCGAGCGGCTGGGCGTAAAAAAGCCGGATGAAAAATTTCTGGAAGCGGATCGCGCTTTTGTTCTGTCGGTGAACGCCATCAATGCCACTACCGTGAGTGCGCGGTGGGATGTTGCCGAGGGTTATTATCTCTATAAAAGTAAATTTTCGTTCGTGCTGAAAGATGGCGCGGGCGTCAGTCTCGGCACTTTTACCGCCCCCCCCGGCGAATTCAAGACCGACCCCAACTTCGGCCAAGTTGAGGTCTATCACAAGCCGCTGACCATCACTTTGCCTGTAACGCGCACCTCCACTTCACCTGCCGACATCAATCTGGAGCTGCATTATCAGGGCTGCGCCGATGCCGGTTTTTGTTACCCGCCGATCACCAAGGTTGTTGCATTAACACTGCCTGGCGGTAGCGCGCCGTTTGCCTCTGTGCCACCTGCTGCCGCTAATGATGATGCCCCGGAGCAAGACCGCTATGCCCAATCCCTGGCGAGCGGCAACACGGCGCTCACCCTGCTCAGCTTCTTCGGTATTGGCCTGCTGCTGGCCTTTACCCCTTGCATGTTCCCCATGATCCCCATCTTGTCCAGTATCATCGTAGGGCAGGGCAGGGCGCTTACTACACGCCGAGCTTTCACTTTGTCGTTGTCTTACGTGCTTGCCATGGCGGTGACCTACACAATTGTGGGGGTCGTTACCGGGTTGTTCGGCGGGAATCTCCAAGCGGTTTTTCAAAACCCCTGGATACTCGGTAGCTTTGCTGCCGTGTTCGTGCTGTTGTCTCTGTCTATGTTCGGCTTCTATGATCTGCAACTACCCGGTCGCTGGCAAAGCAAGCTGACCGAGATGAGCAACAAACAGCGCGGCGGCAGCCATGCGGGCGTCGCCGTGATGGGTTTTTTGTCTGCACTCATTGTCGGCCCCTGCATTGCTGCGCCACTGGCGGGCGCCCTGATTTATATCGGCCAGAGCGGTGACGCCGTGCTTGGCGGGTCTGCCTTGTTTGCGCTGAGTCTGGGCATGGGCGGGCCGCTGCTGGTTATCGGCGCCTCCGCAGGCAAGCTATTGCCCAAGGCCGGGGATTGGATGAACGCCATCAAGGCGGTGTTTGGTGTGATGTTGCTGGCGGTGGCCGTGTGGATGCTGGAACGCATTCTGCCGCCGCAGATTACCATGGTGCTATGGGCGGTGCTGCTCATCATTTCGGCTGTGTATATGGGCGCCCTGGAGCGGCAACCCCCGGAGGCCAGCGGCTGGAGCAAGCTGTGGAAGGGCGTGGGGCTGGTGTTGCTGATCTGTGGCGGCTTGATCATGCTCGGTGCGGCAGGCGGCGGCAAGGATGTATTCCAGCCCTTGCGCGGCGTGCAATTCGCCGGAGGTGGACTGTCCGCCGCCGAAGCCCCCCCGCTGTCGTTCAAGACCATCAAAGGCCTGGCCGGATTGAACCGGGAAATTGATCTGGCGCGCGCTTCTGGCAAGCCCGTCATGCTCGATTTTTATGCCGACTGGTGTGTCTCCTGCAAGGAGATGGAGAAATACACCTTCTCTGATCCGGGTGTTCAGCAAGCGCTGGCTGGTGTGGTGCTGTTGCAGGCCGATGTCACCGCCAATGACGCCGAAGATCAGACACTGCTCAAACACTTTGGTATTTTTGGCCCGCCGTCCATCATGTTTTTTGGCCCCGACGGCACAGAGCAGCGTGACCGCCGCGTAGTGGGTTTTTTGAAGGCAGGGAATTTTCAGGCGCATGTTGCTGCGACGCTTGGAAGGAAGCAGGGAGTACGTACATTATGAAAAAATCCGGGTTGATACTGGCTGCGCTGTTGTTTTTTGGTTTCGGCGCCATGGCCAGCAAATACTTTTTCGCGGGATTGCAGGAAGTGACGCCTGCCAATGCGGCGGAAAAGCGCGCTACGCCTGTGCCCATGCCCGCGCCTGCGCAGGAGGCAGGCCCGATGCGCCCGGCGTTTGCATTGCCGGACATGGAGGGCATATCGCGCAATATCAGCACTTGGGACGGCAAGGTGCTGGTGGTCAACTTTTGGGCTACCTGGTGTGGGCCGTGCCGCCGCGAGATGCCTGCTTTTATTGAATTGCAGAAGAAGTATGGCCCGCAGGGTCTGCAATTTGTGGGTGTAGCCTTTGACGATGTTGAAGCGATCCAGGCATTTATGAAGACGTCCAGAATGAAGATCAATTACCCCGTTCTGGTGGGGGAGGATGATGCAATGATCATCGCCGAACGGTATGGGAATACGATGGGGGCATTGCCCTATACCGTCGTCATCGACCGCAAGGGCAGAGTCATTTACGGCCAGATCGGCGAGATGTCCCGTCAGCTTGCCGAGGAGACTATCAAACCCCTGCTATGAACATCTGGCGTCGATCTGCGTCGAAATACGGTCTATTTCATTTGATCTGGACAAAACGCTCACCGCCATGCACAATTCACCTCGTCGGGTTTCTATAAGAAAGCTTAAAAAAACATACGCAAATAATACGCGTGTGTTGCTTGCTGTGTTTGGAGGGGGCGAGATGGCGGTGGTACTGGTTCTGCACGGACCGAACCTCAATCTGTTGGGTGCTCGTGAGCCTGAGCATTATGGGCGGGTGACGCTGGGCGCTATCAACGCACGGCTGGAAGAGCTTGCCCAGGCGGCAGGCCACACCCTGGCCAGTTTTCAGAGTAACGCCGAACACATGCTGGTGGAGCGAATACACGCGGCCCAGCAGGAGTCCATAGAGTTTATCATTATTAATCCCGCTGCTTTCACACATACCAGTGTCGCGCTACGCGACGCGTTGAGCGCGGTGCGCATCCCGTTTATTGAGGTGCATTTGTCCAACGTGCATGCGCGAGAAGCGTTTCGTCACCATTCCCACTTCTCCGATCTTGCGGTCGGGGTCATCTGCGGTTTCGGGCCGCAAAGTTATGAATTGGCGCTGCAGGCTGCCTTGGCGCGCCTTGGTAATTGATAGATACATTAATTTGGGTAAATTATGGATATACGCAAAGTTAAAAAATTAATTGAATTGCTTGAAGAGTCCGGTATTGCGGAGCTTGAGATCCGGGAGGGCGAGGAGTCGGTGCGTATCAGCCGTTACGGCCAATCGCCTGCGCCGATGATGATGCAGGCCCACGCAGCCCCTACCGTGGTCGCCACGTCTGCGGCGGCTCCGTCCGTTGCGCCAGCGCAAGAGGCCGCAGCCACCGCGCCTGGCCATGCCGTAACATCACCCATGGTCGGCACCTTTTACCGCTCCCCTTCTCCCGGCACCAAGGCTTTTGTCGAGGTGGGACAGCGCGTCAATGTTGGCGATACCCTGTGCATCATCGAGGCGATGAAGATGCTCAACCAGATCGATTCCGACAAGGCTGGCGTAGTGACCGCCATCCTGGTGGAAAATGGCGAACCTGTCGAATATGGCGAGCCACTCTTTGTCATTGAGTAGGGGTGGGTGTACAGCCCGTCTCATCTGACTCCCTTCATCCTATAGTGAGCCTGATGAATGCTTGAAAAAATCGTTATTGCCAATCGCGGTGAAATCGCCTTGCGCATCTTGCGCGCGTGCCGTGAACTGGGCATTAAAACCGTGGCGGTGCATTCCTCGGCGGATCGTGACCTGAAACACGTATTGCTGGCCGACGAATCTGTGTGCATTGGTCCGGCACCCGCCGCCCAGAGTTACCTGAACATTCCTGCGCTGATCAGTGCCGCCGAGGTCACCGACGCAGTGGCCATCCATCCCGGTTATGGCTTCCTCTCCGAAAATGCCGATTTTGCCGAACGCGTTGAACAGAGCGGTTTTATCTTTATCGGTCCACGGCCCGAAACGATACGCCTGATGGGCGACAAAATCTCCGCCATCACCACCATGAAAAAAGCCGGTGTGCCGTGCGTGCCAGGCTCCGGAGGCCCGCTTGAAGATGACGAGCAGGAGATTCGCACGATGGCGCGCGACATCGGCTATCCCGTCATCATCAAGGCGGCGGGCGGTGGCGGTGGGCGCGGCATGCGCGTAGTGCATAGCGAGGCCGCGCTGTTGCAGGCTGTCTCTCTGACGCGAACCGAGGCCGCCAATGCCTTCGGTAATGCCACCGTGTACATGGAAAAATTTCTGGAGAACCCGCGCCATATCGAGTTTCAGGTGCTGGCCGACCAGCACGGCAACGTGATTCATCTCGGTGAGCGCGACTGCTCCACGCAGCGCCGCCACCAGAAGGTAATCGAAGAAGCTCCGGCGCCCGGTCTTTCCGACAAGCTGCGCAAGAGCATGGGCGAGATCTGCGTCAAGGCCTGCAAGAAAATCGGTTATCGCGGCGCGGGCACGTTCGAGTTTTTGTATGAGAATGAACGCTTTTACTTCATCGAGATGAATACCCGTGTCCAGGTGGAGCACCCGATCACGGAGATGGTCACTGGCGTGGACATCGTCAAGGAACAGTTACGCATCGCTGCTGGTGAGCCGTTGCCGTATCAGCAAAAAGACATCGTCTTGCGCGGCCACGCCATAGAGTGCCGCATCAATGCCGAAGACCCGGCCACCTTCATGCCATCGCCAGGCATGATCACCCGCTACCATGCGCCAGGTGGCCCTGGCGTGCGTGTCGATTCGCATATCTATTCCGGTTACAAGGTGCCGCCCAATTATGACTCGATGATCGGCAAGCTGATTGCGCATGGCGACACCCGCGAGTCAGCCCTGGCGCGCATGCGCACCGCGCTCAGCGAGATCATTGTGGAAGGCATCAACACCAACATCCCGCTGCACCGCGACATTCTCAAAGATGCGGCCTTCATTGCGGGCGGCACGAATATCCATTATCTGGAAAAGAAGCTGGGGTTGTAAGTCTTTGCATCGAAAAGGTGCGAAGATGCAATACCATGTTTTTGTGAGATCTCGCTTTTTTGCTTTTGGGGCCATCAAAGTTAGTTGATAATGAGGCTGTCCGCATCGAATGGTTGATAAGGTCGATTTTAAATTCATAAGCCAACTTGAGGGCGGGCGCACGACGACTGGGTATGTTCCTGCGGTCGGGGGCAGTAATAGCGGCGTTACCATTGCTACGGGCTTTGATTTGGGGCAGCGCAATGTTGCAGACATAAAGGCTTTAGGGTTGACTGTGGCTCTGGTTGAGAAGCTCAAGCCGTACCTCGGTAAGAAGAGGCTTGAAGCCGTTACCTTTCTGAAACAAAAGGCTTTGGTGATTACAAGTGCCGAAGCTGAGCAAATCGACAAAGCAGCGAAAAAATCGTTGCTGACAAAGGTCAAGCTAAAATACATTTCGTCTGCCCATAATTCCAATACGCTGCACTTTGATAGCCTCCCGGTCGAGGCTCAAACCGTGATTGCTTCAGTGGCCTTTCAGTATGGCGCCAGCCTTGACGTGCGTGTTCCTAAATTCTGGCAGGCCGTTTCGTCACAAAATTGGGGTGAGGCGGCAAAAATCCTGAACTCTTTCGGCGATGCCTATCCCAGCCGAAGGAGAAAAGAAGCTGATCTGCTCAAGAAATTGATCAGCAAATGAGCATGAGGCTCGGGATTATTGTCGTCAGTCTGTCGCTGATGATCTCGGGATGCGATCGGCAGGAAAATGTTCAGACTGATGTCTTAATTTACAATCCTTCAGTTAAGCAGGCCTGGCAGTCTTTCAATGTCGAGATGGCGAAGAAACGCCCGCCCCTGCAATTTGACTCAGGCAAGGTGGTGGGTGATTGCATCGCTTACCTGAAGGAAAGCAGGCACGCTTCGATCAGTGAGGGCGTGAATAATCAAGCGATGGCAGGAGGGTATCTGATATGCCCCACACTTTCATCTATCCAGGCAGCTAAGCCGGCAGCGCACGTTTTTTCGAGGGAAAAAAGACTAGGGAAAGTCTTGTTTGATCGTCTCGATGTGCTCAGTTTTCCTTCTTCGTTCAATCAAAGGGCAGATGCTCAACACAACACACCAAGGTTGCTGTCGGATATTTCCTGGAAGGTAGGGCAATACTCTATTACTTCCGATTCTGAGGACTGGCGGATTTCAATCGAGGTGGTAGCCGAGTTGGATGTCAACGGCAATGGTATTCCAGATTTACTGCTTTGGTTCTTGGATGAGGCGAAGGACGGAAATTACAAAATCTATCGTGTATTGGAGATTCTTGATGCGAAACGCGAGGGGTTGCTAAAGGCCGCGTCCATTTAGGTTAAAATTCGCATTCTTTGTGCCTTGGCGTCGTTGCGTGAAATTATCTTTTTGCAGCGCAGAATAAAACGCACGCTCATGGTATGTTATCCTTCCTAATCCTTGTAACTTTTCCCTGCTGCCAAAATGCCCTGGCTACAACTCAAGCTCAACGCCAAACCTGATACTGCCCAGCACCTTGCCGACCTGTTGAGCGAAGCGGGCGCCAGCGCCGTGACCCTGCAGGATGGCGCGGATCAACCGCTCTACGAGCCGCCGCCGGGAGTCACGCCATTGTGGACGCAAACCAGCGTGACTGGCCTTTTCGAGGCGGATGCCGATCTTGACGCCGTGCTTGAGTATCTGCGTGTCGCACTGGGTCAGGACGAACCGCCCATACACCGCATCGCCCCGCTCGAAGACAAAGACTGGGAGCGCGAATGGATGGACAACTTTCACCCAATGCGCTTTGGTGACCGGTTGTGGATCTGCCCAAGCTGGCGCTCACCACCCGAACCCGATGCGGTGAACGTGCTGCTCGATCCCGGGCTAGCGTTTGGCACAGGCACGCATCCTACTACTGCGTTGTGTCTTGAATGGCTGGATCAGCACGATATTGCGGGCAAGGATGTTATCGACTACGGTTGCGGTTCGGGCATCCTAGCTGTTGCCGCAGCAAAACTAGGGGCTCGCCGGGTGTGGGCGGTCGATTATGATCCCCAGGCATTGCTGGCTACCACGCTCAATGCCGAAAAGAATGCGGTTGACGCAGTTATCACTACAGTGCTCCCCAAGGATTTGGCCGCGCATTTTCCCGGTGAGCCGGTTGACCTGCTCATCGCCAACATACTTGCCAAACCTCTGATTGACCTTGCGCCCCCCTTCGCAGAGCTGGTGCGGCCTGGAGGAAGCATTGTTTTGTCTGGCGTCCTCGATAGCCAGTCGGATGACGTGGCCGGGCATTACCAGCCCTGGTTTGATATGGCCCCGAGGGTTGAGCGGGAGGAATGGGTGCGGCTGTCTGGTATAAGGATCTGTCGGACTTAGGATGAAAGGATGCCGCCGCCATGTACGCACGCTGCCCCCACTGTAGCACCATCTTCAGGATAACCGCCCTGCAACTCACCGTCGCACAAGGGTGGGTGCGGTGCGGGCAGTGCCGTAGCGCATTTGATGCGCTGGGTAATCTCGCGGATCAGGCTGAAGGGTTCGCGCCCGTGGCTGCCTCAGTGCCGGTTACCCCTGTTGGTGGCGCAATCTCTCCTGGTCCAATAGAAATAGAAAGCAGGGCAAATGTGGCGCCGCCCGCCGAAGAGGCTGAAGAGGCTTTTGATCTCGTCAACGCGCCGCCCATTACCATGTATGAACGTGCTGTGGAGCCGGAAACCGTCCGGAGCGGCTGGGCAGGCACGCTGGCCTGGACGTCGGTAAATCTGTTTCTGATTGTTCTGCTGGTGGCGCAGTATGTCTATTTCACCCGCGACGATCTCGCCCGTTATCCCGAGCTGCGGCCAAGTCTGGAGGCGATGTGCGGGGTGATGGGCTGCGAAATCCCGCTGATGCGCGATGTCAAGCGCATCAGCCTGGTGAACCGCGAGCTGCGCAGCCATCCGGACGCGGCAAATGCGCTCCTGGTGAAGGCAGCCCTGATCAATAATACCTCTTACCCGCAGCCTTATCCGGTGCTGCAATTGAGCCTCTCCACTGTTACTGGCCAGGTTGTGGCGGCGCGCCGTTTTCAGCCGGTAGAATATCTTGGAAAAGCCATCAATATCAAAGAGGGCATGGTGCCGCAAAAGCCCGTTGAAGTGGTGCTGGAGCTCGTCGACCCTGGCCAGAACGCGATCAGTTTTGAATTTGAATTTCTATAGGCGCTTCTTCAGAAAAATCCGTGGGTAAACCACATACAACATGAAATTTAACGCTATGTCCTATTACCGTCACCATGTCTTTTTCTGCACCAACAAACGCGAAGACGGCAGCGCCTGCTGCCAGGACTTCGACGCCCAGGCCATGCGCGATCACGCCAAGGCGCGTGTCAAGGAGCTGGGCCTTAACGGCAAGGGTGCTGTGCGCATTAACAACGCCGGCTGTCTGGATCGCTGCTCTGAGGGGCCAGTGATCGTCGTCTACCCCGAGGAGGTGTGGTACACCTACGTGGACAAGGACGACATCGACGAGATCGTCGAAGAGCACCTGCATCATGGTCGCGTGGTTGAGCGTTTGAAGATTTAGAATGAACCTAAAAACTCAGTTATCCACGAAAGTCACGAAAAAACACGAAAATATTCAGATACATATCGCGTGTTACTTGCCACCCATCCGGTGAATTGCTGAAGCAATCCATGTTTTTGTTTTGTTTCGTGAATTTCGTGTTTTTCGTGGACAAAAAGAGGTTTTAAGGATGGAATCAGATGCGGTCGTCGAGGCGCGTGGCCTGACCAAATACTACGGTGCGCAGCCCGTCGTCGATGGTATCGACATCGAAGTCCAGCGCGGCGAGTGCTTTGGCCTGCTAGGGCCTAACGGCGCGGGCAAGACCACTACCTTGCGTATGCTGATGGGCGCCACGCCACCCAGCGCGGGGACTCTTGACGTGCTGGGCTACCCTATACCACAACAGGCGCGCAGGATGCGCGAGCGGCTCGGCGTAGTTCCGCAGCAGGACAACCTCGATCCCGATTTCACCGTGCTGGAAAACCTCATCACCTACGCCAGCTACTTTGGCTTGCATGGCCCTGAACTTGACGGGCGCATCGCCGATTTACTGGTGTTTGCCGCATTGGAGGCCAAGGCCGGTGCGGGCATCGGCACCCTGTCCGGCGGTATGAGGCGGCGCCTCACCCTGGCGCGAGCGCTCATCAACGACCCTGAACTGCTGATTCTCGACGAGCCGACCACCGGCCTCGATCCGCAGGCCCGCCAGCTCATCTGGCAGCGTCTGCGTGCCTTGCTTGGGCAGGGCAAGACCCTGATCCTTACCACACATTACATGGAAGAGGCCGAGCGCCTCTGCGACCGCCTGATGATCATTGATAACGGCCATGTTCTGGTCACCGGCAGCCCTGCCGAGCTGGTCAGGCAGCATATCGAGCCGCATGTGGTGGAGATTCATGGCCGCGGCGTAGAAGAGTGGTATGACACCATCGGCCGTCCTCTCGTCCAGCGTGGCGAGCGCTCCGGTGAGACGGTATTTTGCTACGTCAATGACGAGCGTCCCTTGCTGAATGCCCTTGGCCAGCGGCCCGATCTGCACTTCATGCACCGCCGCGCCAATCTGGAGGATGTATTCATCAAGCTGACCGGCAAGGAGTTGCGCGAAGGATGAATTTTTCCTTGCCGGTTATCAGTCTGCGCTGGCTCCCCGTCTGGCGTCGCAATCTGCGCGTCTGGCGCAAGCTTTCTGGCCCCGCCTTGATCGGCAACTTCGGCGAGCCACTGTTGTACCTGCTCGCGCTGGGCTATGGCCTGGGCGGTTTCGTTGGCGAGGTGAAGGGCTTGCCCTATATCGTCTTTCTCGCATCCGGCATCATCTGCGCCAGCGCCATGAACACCGCCACCTTCGAGGGGCTCTATTCCGCCTACACTCGTATGGCTGTGCAGAATACCTGGGGCGGCATGCTGGCCGCCCCACTGGATATTGACGACATCGTGCTGGGTGAGGTCGTTTGGACGGCCACCAAGAGTCTTATCAGCGCAATCCCCATTCTGATCGTGGCGGCGGCGCTGGGGGCGGTGCAGGGCTGGGGGGCGCTGTGGGTGCTGCCGGTGGTCTTCGTCACCGGCTTGTGTTTCGGCGCCATGGCGCTGGTGGTTACCGCGCTGGCCAAGAGCTATGACTTTTTCATCTACTATTTCACGCTGGTCATTACCCCCCTGTTCCTGGTGAGCGGTGTATTTTTTCCGCTGGAAGGTGTGCCGCAGGCCGTGCAAATAGGCGCGCAATTGCTGCCATTGTCCCATGCGGTGGAGATTGTGCGCCCCCTGATGACCGGGCAACCGCTGCATGACCCGGTGTTTCACCTGCTGGTGCCACTGCTCTACGCCGGTGCCGCATTCTGGCTGGCCACGGTGTTGCTGCGGCGCAGGCTGATGTCGTGAAAGTTGCTGTTGTGGTTAAGCCGGATCTACATGATTGCTAAATCACCCTTGTATCTTTTCGCTCCCTCATGTAACATTCTCGCCCTTTACGCAGTTTTTTGGAGCGAAGCACAATGAAAACCTTTAGCGCAAACCCAACGACCGTCCGGCGCGACTGGTATGTTGTGGACGCCTCCGGCAAGACCCTGGGCCGTCTTGCCACCGAAATCGCGCGCCGCCTGCGCGGCAAGCACAAACCCGAGTACACGCCGCACGTCGACACCGGCGATTACATCGTGGTGGTAAACGCCGCCAAGTTGCACTTCACCGGCAACAAGCTCGCGGACAAGATGTACCACAAGCACACCGGGTTCATCGGCAACTTGAAGACCATCTCTCTCGGCAAGCTTATGGCTAAAGCGCCGGAGCGTGTCATCGAGACCGCCGTCAAGGGTATGCTGCCCAAGAATCCGCTGGGTCGCGCCATGTACCGCAAGCTCAAGGTATACGGTGGTGCTGAGCACCAGCACGCCGCGCAGCAGCCCAAGCCTTTGGATATCTGATAGTAATTACTTTTAGCAGGAACTGCATATGGCACAAACACAGCATTATGGAACAGGCCGCCGCAAAAGCTCCGCAGCGCGGGTTTACGTCCGCTCCGGCACCGGCAAGATCACCATCAACAGCCGCACGATCGAAGACTACTTCGGCCGTGAAACCGCGCGCATGCTGGTGCGTCAACCGCTAGAAAGCGTCAAGCTGGTCGATGCCGTGGATGTCAACGTCACCGTCTCCGGCGGTGGCAACACCGGCCAGGCCGGCGCCATCAGCCATGGTATTGCCCGCGCACTGCTGGGCTTTGATGAAACCTTGCGCCCCGCCCTGCGCAAGGGCGGCTTCCTTACCCGTGATGCGCGTGAGGTCGAGCGTAAAAAGGTTGGTCTGCGCAAAGCCCGTAAGCGTCCGCAGTTCTCCAAGCGCTAATATTATCCGGGTTTACCCTCAGTCATTACCCCTTTCCCGTCATCGGGAGAGGGGTGAGGGTAAAGCGGTGTTACCTCTTCTGTTTATCTCCTTTCTTTAATTGGGGGATCGTCTAGCGGTAGGACGGCGGACTCTGACTCCGTCAACCTAGGTTCGAATCCTAGTCCCCCAGCCATTTCTGCGTTTGCTCATGCCGTGCTACGCCTTCAGGTTACGGTAAAAATTCTCGTGTGATCCAAAAGACAGAAGCTTGATAGCGTCTTTGTCTTCCGTTACACGGTAGGTCAGCAAAAGAAGCTGTGCGTTGTGGCGATACTTGAAAGCACGCATACCCGCCAAGTCGCCCTTTTTCATCTCTCCGGCTTCCGGGTGGGCGGCGATGGTTCGCACTGCATTGTCTAAAGCCTGCTTTTCGTCTGGGCGGAGCTTTTTTGTCGCGCGCTCGAATCGGGGTGTTGCGACCAGCTTCATCCGAATTTGTATTCCTTGCCCATTCCTGCCCGGTCTTCTTCTATACCAACCAGGGTATCGATGATGAATCCAACGGGCAGATCCGGGTTGTCCTCGGCCGCCTTTCCTATCCGCGCCCAATATTCAATCTGTTTGGGCACGGAACGGTGCATTGCGTTGGCGTAGGGTTTGGCCGCCTCCACCAGTTCATCCGATAGTTTCATTGCAGTTGCCATGGCGTCCTCCACGTTTGTGAGCAGTATAACGGTTGTAATGTATTGCAAAAAGAACCAAAAGGCAACCAAATTTTCTTGTTCCCTGGAGGGGAGACTGCGCGCCGCCCTTCAGGGTATTCGTAACAGCGCGGCGGCTCCCTCTCTATGTTTGTCACGGCGAGTTACGGTTAGTTGTAGGGTGCGCCGTGCGCACCAAGCATCGAGATAATATGGTGCGCACGGCGCACCCTACACTGTTGTTGTATCATATTTACAACACAACTCCCTGCTCTGTTGCTTTTTTTGAAATAGTTGTTGCATTTCCGCTAAGCCCTCATTACAGTCCAAGCTGTGTCACTTTACAACGTGACCTTCCAACCTACACTCAAGGGAGAATTTACAAATGCAGAAAAAACTGATTGCTTTGGCTGTCGCCGGTGTATTGGCTGCCCCGTTGGCCGCGCAGGCTGATGTCGAGATCTACGGTCAGGCCCGCATGTCGGTCGATTACAGCAACAACGACACCCCGATTGCCGGCGATGACAAGAGCGCCTTCTCCGTCTCCAGCAACAAGTCACGTATCGGCTTCAAGGGCAGCGAGGATTTTGGTAACGGTCTGAAGGGTCTGTGGCAGATCGAGCAGGGCGTGAAATTCGACAGCGGCACGTGGGGCAACGAAGCACGTGACACTTTCCTCGGCCTGGGCGGCAACTTCGGCACAGTGCTGGCCGGCAAGCTGAGCACCCCCTACCGCACCTCCACCGAGCGCCTGGATGTGTTCAAGGACACCAAGGCGGACTACAATGCCATCGTCGGCAGCGTCGGCAGCGCCGGGCAACTGACCGGTGACACCAACGTTGGCAACCTGCGCACCAACAACTCGCTGGCCTATGTTACGCCGAGCATGAGCGGCTTCCAGGGCACGCTGGCTTATGTCGCCAACTATAATGATCTGGTCGGTGGTTCTGGCGACAACCTGCCGCGCACCAAGGATGATGGCAAGAAGGACGCCTATAGCCTGAGCGGTACCTATGACAACGGCCCGCTGTTCCTGGCGGCGGCCTATGAGGCTCTGAACAAGGCTGGCCTGGGCGGCGGCACCGGCACCCCGAGCACCAAGTCCTGGAAAGTGGGCGGCGGCTGGAATTTCGGCCAGGGCACCACCATCGGCGCGTTGTTCGAGAACATGGATCTGGGTGGTAGCATGGGTGATCGCAACGCCTGGTACCTGAGCGGTATGCACAAGATGGATGCCTTTAACGTCAAGGCCGCCTATGGCTCCGCAGATAAGTGGAGTGGCACAGGGCTTAGCGACACCGGCGCGCAGCAGTTCTCAGTCGGCGCGGGCTACGACCTGTCCAAGACCACCGAGGCCTATGCCCTGTACACCCAGGTCAGCAACGACAAGTTCGGCGCCTATGGTCTTGAGAGCATTTCAGGTTATGCCGACAAGTCTGTATCGTCCTTCTCGCTCGGCATCAAGCACATGTTCTCGTCCAAGTAAGACGGTGACAGATCGCGCATGACAAGTGGCGAGTGATGTGGTGCGGCGGGGGAGATTCCCGCCGCATCACGGTTCGCCGCGAGTCGCGCGTAATAAAAGCAGTAATTCGACGGGCGTCCTTATCAGGCGCCCGTTTTTTTTGCGTTTATTCATTTGAGAGAGTGACGTAGGTTGGGTCAAGGAGCGCAAGCTCCGGACCCAGCCTACATTTTTTGCTGTTGCTGTGACGGACACCTTTCGGTACAGTCTTGCGTTTGCATATATTAAATTTTCGTGAAACCTTGCGAACAAGGATTCATATAGCGGAATGCAAGGAGCTTTTGCCTTGATATGCTAAGACGGGGTGATTGCGTTGTCCTCGGGAGTGCCGGGGGAGGGTGTAGGTGTTAATTACTATTGAGAGGGGTACAAATGCAGAAGAAACTAATTGCCTTGGCAGTTGCTGGTGTGTTGGCTACGCCGTTAGCCGCGCAGGCCGGAGTGGAGGTATATGGCCAGGCGCGGATGTCCGTGGATTATGTCAATAATGATGACACGGGCCTTGCTCCTCCTGCGGGCAGTGGTCTTGCCAACCCTGACAAGAGCGCGCTTTCGGTGACGAACAATGTGTCTCGCATTGGCTTTAAGGGTGACGAGGATCTGGGTAACGGCCTGAAGGCGATATGGCAGATCGAGCAGCGTGTGGATTTCGATACGGGAGGGTTTGCCACTGGGCCCCGTAATACCTTTCTTGGCCTGACCGGCGGTTTTGGTACCGCGCAGATCGGCAAAATCGAGACGCCTCTTCGGCTGGCGACCCAGCGCATCGATGCTTTTGCCGATACCCGGGCCGATTACAATGCCATCATCGGCAACATCGGTGGGACGCTGGTATTCGATAAGCGCAGCAACAATATCATCGTTTATACCTCGCCCGAAATGCAGGGATTCAAGCTGTCGGGGGCCTACGCGCCTAGCGATAAAAGCGATGATCTGCCTCGATCCACCAGCGATGGTGACAAGAGTGTGGGCAGTGTGAACGCGACCTATGGCAATGGCCCGCTATATCTGGCGGCGGCTTTTGAGTCGCAGGGCAACTACACCGGCACCAATGACGCCAGGGCAACCCGGCTGGGCGGGTCGTGGGACTTTGGACAGGGTACGACGGTGGGCGGTGTCTGGGAGAAGGCTGACAAGGGCGGCGCTAATGGTGACCGCAAGGCTTGGTATGTGAACGCGGCCCACAAAATGGGCTATACCACTCTCAAGGCTGCGGTGGCTGGTGCAGGCGATATGGGCAGTAAATCGGATACGGGCGCCATGCAATATTCGCTGGGCGCAGCCTATGCGATGAGCAAGACCGCCGAGGTTTACGCCCTTTACACGATGATGAATAACGACAAAAATGGTGCCTATGGTCTGTGGAACGGCCAGTTAGCCACCGCCGGTTACAACGACAAGAGTGTATCTGCCTTGTCTGTCGGCATCAATTACAAGTTCTCATCCAAGTAAACAGTCACGTTTTACGGGATTGAGTGGGCGCCTTCGGGCGCCCATTTTTTGTGTGCCGTTTGCCATGAAGCAAGCTGAAGGGGGAGCTGCTCCGGCGACCCTTTATTTTGTATGGTTTTGCCTCGTTTTGCCTGGACTATCGGCCTCTGTTTTGTCATTTCATTGACAGTGCAAAACCCCCTGTGTTAGAAAGCTAAAGACAACGAGGGTGGCATAATTGAAAATAAATCACCAAGAACATTCGTTGCGTGGGAGAGGGCTCGTTGTCGGTGCAGTGCTGCTTATTGTCTGTGGCTCGGTTTTTTTTGCCGCAGGCGGCGCGCTGGCCGGCATTTTTAACACCAAGCACAATCTCGGCAGCACGGGCGTGAACGCGGCCAGCCAATTTAGCGGCACGCGGGAGATTTGCGTGTTCTGCCATACCCCCCATGGTGGCAACGAGGCCGCAGCCGTTCCCATCTGGAACCGCAATCTCGACCCCAATGGCTTTCAAACCTATGACCAGATGGGCACCACCACGCTCGATGCCCATGTGGAGCAGGTGGGCTCAGTCTCACTGGCTTGTCTTTCCTGTCATGACGGCACCCAGGCGATGGACTCGTTGCTTAACGAGCCTGGATCCGGGCGGGTTGTTCCAGGCTTCAGGAGCGGCATCTGGAGCGGTCAGGCGGCCTCCGTCGGCGGCAGGATCGCGCCACCCAACGTTATCACCAATTTGAGCAAGGATCTGACCAATGATCACCCGGTGGGCATCCAGTATGCGGGCGGGGGCTATTCCAATTCCAATCCCTCCGGTCCGGGCGCTGACAAGGATTTCAACCAGGCCAACACCGCGATTGTCGGCACGGAGAGGGTGTGGTGGGTAAACACCCCCGTGGAGGGCTCGCTGGCCTTCGAAAAGACCGACATGAAGCTATACACGCGCACCGGTACGCGCGGCAAATATGCCGGCGAGCCGCAACCGTATGTTGAGTGTGCCTCGTGCCATGATCCGCATGTCGATTACAATCCCACCTTCCTGCGCATTGATCCCAAGGGCAGCGCGTTATGTTTGACCTGTCATGCGAAATAGGGGGGGGCGCTGGTGGGCGTTGCAGATATTAACCCTGGCCTTGGTGGGCGTTGCTGTTGCTGGCGTGCCGCCCCAGGAGACTCAAGGAGTGGTCGCGCCGTTCGCTATAGTTGGGGGTGAGGCGATATCGCAGGCGGAGTATCAGTCCGCGCTGCATGAGGGGATGCGGCGCAAGTTTTTTCATGGTGCGCCCTCACAGGAGCAGGTTGACGCCTACCGCCGCGAAGTGGCGCAGGCTTTGATTGACCGTGCTCTGCTGCGGCAGGAGGCGAAGAACCGGGGCTTGGAAGGCGACGATCTGCTGGGGCGTCTGGATGCGGATGTCCGGCGTGTGCCGGAGCCGGGCGCGGAAGAGGTGCGCGGTTATTATAATGCGCATCCGGATAAGTTTACCGCGCCGGAGCGGTTGAGGGTTGCGTTGATCCTGCTCAAGGTGGAGCCTTCTGCGACAGGTGCGGCATGGAAGGCAGCGGAGGCCGAGGCGGCACGCCTGGTTGGCAGGCTGCGCCAGGCAGAGCCACAGCGCCGGGAGGCGGATTTCGCCGAGCTGGCCCGGTTGCACTCGGGGGACGTTTCGGCGGGCCGGGGCGGGGATCTGGGATATGTGCATAAAGGTATGCTGGCCGGCGAGGCGCAGCAGGTGTTGGATGGCATGAAGCCGGGTGATGTCTCCGCGCCGCTGTTGTTGCTGCAAGGGGTGGCGGTGCTGCGGCTGGAGGAGCGCGTCGCGCCCGCATTAAGCGCGTTTGATGCCGCAAAATCGCGCGCGCGTGACTTGCTGGCGAGGGAGCGGGGGGAGGTGGCGTGGCAGGCGCTTATCGAGCGGCTGCGCAGGGAGACGCCGGTTACGATAAATGAAGAAAAAGATGCTGGCCCGTGAAATCGCAGAGCGTGTGGGGCGGTCTGCAATTCGGTGCTGTTTTTAATAATAATTTGAATGCTATCTAGGGGCGCGCCGTCGGCGCGGTTGGCAATATGACTGTCACGCCTTATGTATATGAGCAGATTTGACGCCAGGCATTATATGCTGGCACTGCTCGCGTTCGCGTGGCCTTTGCGTGGCTTCGCGGTGGCTGTGGGGCCTGCGGAGGTGACGGGCAGCCTGGGCTACAACTACCGTCTGCTGCAAGGTTCCGATGACAGCAAAACGGCGAGCAATCAGTTCCTTGTCAATTTGCGCGCGAATTCCTATATCTGGCAGCCCTGGTTTGCCACGGCGGAAGGTGGTCTGACCTTGATGCGGGATGCCGCCAGTGTCAGCAAGGCTAATTCGGATAGCGGTCTCCAGGACAGCAGTTCCAACATAGTGACGGGCGAGTTCAATCTCAACCTGCTTCCGCAAAGCCGCTCGCCTTTCAGTCTGCGATATTTGACTAGCAATAGCCGTGTTGACATGGGGCGGATCAGCAGCGCCCCGGTGACGTTTACAAACCTGGAGTTTGATACCCGCCGTCTCGAATTGCGGCAGTCGTATCTTACGGAGCAAAACGACCGTTTCCTGTTCCGGTATGACACCTCGAACTGGAGTTCGGTCACCGACGGTAGCTATGACGACAGCCTGCTGGGGCTGGAGATGGATATGCGGCGCTCAAAGCAGAATCTTCTGGTCAAGTTAAGCCAGGGGACTACCGAACACTCATTGTCCAAGTTGCGCAATGAGAGCCTTATCTTTGACCTGAGTCATTTTTACACGGCGTCCCCCGCGTTGCGGGTTGATTCCAAGGCCAGTTACTACAATTTTGACCGCTCTTTTCGGGTGACTAGTGCCAGTGCGACCTCGGGCAGCAGCACCACCAATATCGCACAGGCCTCAACATTCGTGTTTTGGCGCCCCGAGGCGAGTCCGCTCTCGCTCAGCGGCGGTGTGCGGGCTTTCAAGCTCGATGGCAATACCCCGCTTGATTCCAATAGTTCGCTCAATCTTAGCGCCAACCTTGGCGGGTTTTATCAATATAACAAGCGCTTGCGTTTTGATGGCAGCGCGGCGGTAACAGCTACAGACAGCAACGGTGTGGCAACACGGATCTCACGGCAGCAGGTGGGAGCTTTGTATCAGTCCGACACCATGGATCTTTTCAAGGGGTCTGGCACGTATCAATGGTATGCTACGGGATCGGCTGATAACCAGACTGACAAGGCGGATAATCAACTGCCGCACAAAAACGAAAGCCGGCAATCGGTTTATGCCACTTTGGCGCACAACGGCCAGAAAACATGGCTTGTGAACGATACATCTTCGGTGAGGATGAGCCTGGGGCAGTCGCTTAACGGGTTTTACCGTTTTGGTGGCAGTGATACGATTACTGCCCAGCAGGACCACCAAGGGACGGTGGCGAACCGCCAGTTTAGCGGGATTGCCGCTGCGAATACCCGGCTGGATCATACCGGTATGGTGGCCTGGAGCCAATCGGATACCGGCACCTCAACCGTGCAGGCGACCCTATCGGACTCGAGGAGTCTGTCCGATACCAAGGATAACCAGCAGCTTGCCAATTTTCAGATAATGCGGACTCAGCCCATCAACCGCTTGAGTTTTTTATCGGGTAATCTTACTGTGCAGTATGTGCGCCAGGATTTTCCTGGCCTCGGTACGGCTTCCAATATTACAACGGCAACAGGTAGAATTGACTATCAGCATTCCAGCGTGCTTGGCATCACCAATTTGCGTTTCCTGTCCAACCTGTTTGTTTCCAGGTCGGCAACGCAACAGGGGATTGACCGCTCCGAATGGGATAATCGCCTGGATTATGCGATTGGGCTCCTGGATGCAAGTCTGAGCTTGCGTTTAATACAGATCGACGGGCAGAATTCAAAATTGCTGTTGTTCAGGATTGCGCGTCGTTTTTGACGAGCCCATGGATGGGCGAGGTAGAGCAACGCATGGAACAGTTGCCGATGTGTGGTGTTGTGCGGTTGGGATATAGCCGCGAAAATTGTTGTCAAACGATTTGATAATTGAAGATGGGAGGGTAGCGCAATGTTTGTAACCAAAAGTCGTTCCATGTGGAGCGCCGCTGTATTGGGTGTTGCCGCATGGCTTGCAGTTTTAGTGGTGCCAACGCCCGCGCAGGCGGAGTATGGTGATGTTGTGATCAATAATTATGCTGATGCGGCAGGTATGCGCCCTGCGGTCTTTTCGCACTGGTTTCACCGTGTCCGTTTCCGCTGCAAGGTGTGCCATGCCGATTTGGGCTTCCAGTTCAAGGCGGGCGGCAACAAGATAACCATGGCCAAGATCATCGATGGCAAGTTCTGTGGCGCCTGCCACAATGGCGAAATTGCCTGGTCAGTGGAAAACTGCGGAATGTGCCATTCCGGTGTCCCCGGCACGCCGACGCACTTCCACGGAAGCACGGTCCAGACGCTGGTGGCGCCCGCATATCAACCGATGACGGCACCTTCCGCTCCCGCTGCGCCCCAAGCACCTGCTCCTAAAAAGTGATGGATAGAGGAAAAAGAAGATGAATCGGTATAATAAAACGCTTTTTGTGACATTTGTCCTGTCGCTGCTGGTGGCGGGGCCTGCATGCAGTTCGCAGGCTCAAGGGGTGGCCCGGCCTGACGGCTCGGTGCCGGTGCAAGACCTGTCTTACGCGCCCAGCTACAAACCGGTCGACGAGGTTGCTCAATCCGATGTGCAGGTGATTCATATCGCCGAAGTCGCTGATATCAATAGCTTCAACCGCAACCTGAAGAAACGGGCATTTCAGTTGCCGCCTGCGGAAGACGGTCTGCGTGACCCTCAAAATGAGGCCACCCATATCCTGGCGGCACCCAAATCGGCATTCGAGGGGCTTCCTACAACTGAGTTCGGTAATCGCGTTGACTGGGTGAAGACGCTCGATGAGAAAAAGATCAGGCCGCGCTGGGACCGTGAAGATCCCGATGCAGAACCGTTTGTGATGGATCTTGATATCGTACGCCCAGTGAAGGCCTCGGTGCCGGATGTGGTGTTCCCGCACCGGCAGCACACGGAGTGGCTGTTCTGCTCCAACTGCCATCCCGCGATCTTTATTCCGCAGAAGGGTGCTAACCAGATCAACATGTCCGCCATTCTGTTGGGCCAGAAGTGCGGCGTATGTCACGGCAAGGTGTCCTTCCCGATTACCACCAAGTCGTGCAAGAAATGTCACTCCAAGCCCAAGCCGGATGATTGGAAGCCGCCACTGAGCGAGACTACTCTTAAGAATCCCTGGAAGTGAAGATAAGCGGCGGACCGTCGGCTGATGGTCCGCCGCTTATGTTTTTATTGCGAGTTCCATTAAGTAACATCCTGAAAGGCCTACTTTAGAAGTGGTTTTTCAGGGTGGTATTTTTTGAAGTCCGTGCATTGAAGTGTTGTGTTTCGGCCGGCTTATCTTGAGACCGTTGCGTGCCGCTAAAAGGGAGGTTAGCGGTTTCAACCAGAATGTCTCGGGTTGAAGGTCGATGGACACTTTGATTGAGTAACTGTCAGCGGATTATTCTTGCAGGTGATCAGGTAATGATGATGAAGTTTAGAAACCAACATAGTATGTTTATGGCGCCAGTGCTTGCGATTTGTCTTGCGGGGTATCACGGCGCATCATTGGCGGCGGAAAAGAGGGATTTTGTGGTCACGGCAGCGCCCAAGGACGGCACCCATCCGTTCTACGGGCAGGGGAGCAAGATGGGGCTGGTTGTCGACGGCGTACAGGGTAAAACCCTGGTTTTGACGCGTGGGGTGGAGTATACCTTTAACGTCAATACGGGCCCTATGCACGATTTCTATTTTTCAAACAATCCGGTTGGGCAGGGCGCCAGTACAATCACCGAAGGGGTGACGGGTCAATTTACCTATAGGGGAACGGTGGAATTTGCCCCGGCTGCGTCCACGCCGGGGGTGGTGTATTACCAATGCCGCAATCATAAAAATATGGGCGGCAAGATCCATGTCGTCGATAAAGGACAAGCTGCGCCGGTGGAATCGTCTTCCACGGTAGCTCCAGCCCCTGCTGAAACCGAGGGATCTTCGGCGCCTCCTCCTGTCACGCCTTCTGCCATGGAGGCCCAAGTCAAGCAGAAAATTGATTTTGCCAACATGCTGGTGAATGTGTCCAAGGGCGCGCAGCGTATCTCCGCAAGCAGCAACGCGCAGGCCAAGGATATGCTGGGATCGGCGCGTGCTCATCTTGACGCGTCGCGGACTGCCTTGGCAGCAGGGGATATTGGCAAGGCACAGGCGGAAGTTGACGAGTCGCTCAAGCTGGTGAGCGCGGCAGCGCGCCTGGTGCCCAGCGATTCACCTGAGGTGACCGATCCTAAATTCCGCTATAACGAGCTGCTGGATGCGATAAAGACCTTTGAGTCGTCTTACAAGCAGCATCGTGACAGATTGGCGGCCAAGAAAGGGAATGCCGCAAACACGCTGGACACGAAGAAATTCCAGGACGCCCTTGTCCAAGCGCGCGGCCATGCCGATGTCGGCCATTATGATGAGGCGAACAAGGTGTTGATGGGCGCGCAAAGAATGGTCACGAGTGCTCTGGGTGTGCTGCTTAATGCAGAGACGGTGGTGTATGACAAAAACTTTGCCACGCCTGCCGAGGAATATGAGTATGAGTTGTCGCGCTACAAAAGCTATGAAGAGCTGATCCCGCTTGCCATAGAGCAAAGAAATCCCCCGGCTGCTACCGTGGAAAAGATGCGTGAGTTGTCGGAAAAGGCCAAGGCTATGCACGGGGATGCGGTACAGCAGGCCGCCAAAAAAGATTATGCGACTGCTATCGGCAATCTTCAGGATGCCACGATGCAACTTCAGCGGGCGCTAATGATCGCTGGCGTGAATTAGTCGCGGTGGTTGGTTCGAGGGCGTTTCACGTTTTATAAGTGTGGTGATCGCCTCCCCCCTGTGGGCAGATCACAATTGAGGGTTGCGAAGGCTGCCTGCGGTAAGCAAAGCAAAAAGCTAGTGATTCGGCGTGCTGGGTAGTTGGGGTGTGTTTGCGGGTTTGGGGTGGCGATGAGCGAAAAGAAAAATCTCCAATTCAATCGTCTGGCCGGGCGGGTGTTCTGCGCGCGTGTTTGGGGTGTCATGGCGGCGTTGCTTTGCCTGATTCTTATGGAGGGTGCCGCCGCATCGGAGTTGATATGGTCCAAAGGGCGGCATTTTCAGACGCAGGGCGAAGCGGTGCCGCTGGCGGAAGATGGTATTCGTGATCCAACCAATCCGGCGATCAAGGTGCTGGCGGACCCTGCCGAGGCATTGGCGGATTTTCCCAGGGATTCAAAAGGCATTATCGATTGGGTAAAGGCGCTTGATGACGGTTTGATTGATCCGCGCAAGGGACTCAATGGTGAAGTTCAAATGTTCCCGGTGGATTTTGATATTATCTTTAAAAATACCGGGTCGATGCCTAATGTCCGTTTTCCTCATCGGCAGCACACGGAATGGCTGACGTGCGCCAACTGCCATCCGTTGATCTTTCTCCCGCAGGCGGGCGCCAATCCCGTTAATATGGCGGCCATCATCCAAGGCCGGTATTGTGGCGTGTGCCACGGCAAGGTCGCCTTTCCGCCAACCCTGAATTGTGGACGATGTCACTCCGTTCCCCGTCAAACTGCCGGCTTTCGCTGACAGCGCTGGGCGTAGCCCTGGTGCTGGCGCAATCCGGCTGTGCCTCGCTGGGTAAACCTGCGCCTGCGCCGCTAGTCAATCAATCACAGGCTGCAAATCAGGATCAATCCGCCCAGGCTGCTGGCACACCCGTTTCCCCGGTGGTTGTTCAGAGAACTCCGCAAGATGAGGTTCTGTTGGCACCTGTGCCCGTGACGGCAATGCCGGAACCGCTTCCCTTAACCATTGCTCCAGATGGGGTTGCGCCAGTAGAGTTGGCTGCTGCGGCTCCGGTGCCTGCTTCAACATTATCGCCTCCAGTTCAGGATCAGAGCGCGCAAGCAACCAATATGCCGCCGCCTCAGAGTGCCATTGTTGCGCCAGGACAGATAGAGCAAGCGCCGTCGGTTGCTTCAATGAAAGAGGTTGGGCAGGATGGGGCGCCGGTTTCCGTGCCGGCGCCAGTTCCCAGTGTGGTGGCAGCGCCCACCCAGTCCCTTGAACTATTGCAGCCTTGGGAGATTATTCGCGGCGGGCCGGAAGGGAATTTCATTGCGGGTGTGAGGGAGTTGAGCTTTGTGCGGCCCATCGCCGTCGCGGCGCGCGGGAATACCCTTTTTGTGATGGATGCCGGCCAGGACATGTTGTTCAGGTATGAGCGCGCTACCGGCAGATTGACGCCCGTCATGAATTTGACTGGTGTGATGACGGGGGATGGGGCGGATATCTATGTTGCCCGTGACCTGTCGTTTTATATCGCTGATACCTTTGGTGCCCGGGTATTGCAGTTTGACCGGAAAGGCCGTTTGCTGCGTACGTTCAGTAATCCGCTGAACATGACCCGTCCGGTTTCCGTGACCGTGGATGAGCCAAGCGGGCGTGTGTTCGTGGCGGATGGGGTATATGATTACGTGTTGGTATTTAACAGCATGGGCCAGTTGACCGGCTCCATGGGCGGTCGCGGCGGTGATCCTGGGGAATTCTTGAATATCACAGCCATGGCACAGGGGCCTGATGGTTTTTATGTCACGGCGCGCGTTGGGCAGCATATTCAGGTATTGGGGGAGGGTGGCCAATACTCTTACTCCCTTCCACAGGAGGGGATAATTTTTCCCACAGCAATAGCCGTTGATCAGGACAACCGTGTCTTTGTCAGCGATTTCAGTGATGGCAGCATCAAGGTTTATGAACAGGGGCGATTGGCTGCGAGTGTCGGCCATCCTGGTTCAGGTCTTGGTCAATTCAGGCATGTCACCGATTTGTGGTTTGATGAGGGCTTGCTATTTGTCGCTGACAGCCTGAATGGGCGCGTGCAGGTCATGCGTGTTGCGCCTGGCACCAAGGGCCAAAACACTAACTAATGGCGATCAGCTTGCAGCGCTGTGGTATTGGTGTCGTGCTGATGGCCTTTGCCCTGTTGACGGGCTGCGCCGAGTCGCGTTCGGTGTTGCGCTATCAGGCAGAGGGCGCGCAAGCCACTGTGTGGCCCCCAGCTCCGGAGACGCCCCGTTACCGCTATGTTGGCGAATTGACGGGTGAGGAGAATATAAAGACCGAGGGTGGCGGAGGCATTGGCGACCTTGGGTTGACGGGGCTGAAGTGGCTGGTCGGGTTGTTTTCGGACCAGCGCCAGGCCGTGATATTGCAGCGTCCGCAGGCCGGTGTGGTGGATGACGGCGGCAGGATTTATGTCACCGACGTCAGTCGCCAGGCGGTTTACGTGTTCGATGAGAAGGTGGGTAAGCTCCATGTGTGGGAGATGGCGCTGGAGGGTACCCGTTTCGAAGCGCCCATTGGTATTGCGTTAGGTGCGAACGGTGAGATCCTGGTGGCCGACTCCTCGCTGGGCAGGGTGGTGCGTCTCAATAGAGAGGGTGTCCCTGTCGGCAGTTTCGGCAAAGGTGTATTGAAACACCCGACGGGGCTGACGCGCGATGCGGTGCAGGGCAGAATCTATGTGGCGGATACCCATGAGCATCGGATCAAGGTATTCGATGACGCAGGGAATCTTCTGGACACCTTTGGCAGCGGCGAGCGCCAGGAGGGCCAGAGTGGGTTTAATTCACCGACCCACCTGACGTTTGCCAATGGCAAGCTGTATGTTGCGGACACGCTGAACGCGCGCATCCAGGTGCTTGCCCCGGACGGCAAGGTGCTGCGCATGTTTGGCAGGCGCGGCCTGTTTCTCGGCGACATGACGCGTCCCAAGGGGGTGGCGGTTGATGGTGCCGGTAATGTGTATGTCGTGGAATCTTATTATGATCATTTGCTAGTATTTAATGGTGAGGGTGAGCTGCTGCTGCCGATCGGTGGGGGGGGCAGCGGAGTGGGGGAATTTTATTTGCCTGCGGGGGTCTGGACCGATCAGCGCCGGCGGATATATGTCGCGGATATGTTTAACGGGCGTATTGTGATCTTTGAGTATCTGGGGGGAGGGGCATGACCGTTTTGCCGGAAACAAAACGGGACAGCCAAAGGCTGCCCGAAGGGCGAGGGTTATGGAAGGCTCACGTTATTAAGCCGCGCGCGGTTGCCGCGATGCTGCTATGCGCGGGTGCGTTGCTGCTGGGCGCTGTGAGTGTCCAGGCCGAGCGCGTGGCTGATATACGCAATACCAAACATAATTTCTCGTCGACGGTGATACCTGTATTGCCGGAAGGCATAACGCGCGATGCCTATGCCACCAACGAGTCCCAGATCTGCGCCTTCTGCCATACCCCCCATGGTGCTACCCTCGCCCCCAAGACCCCGCTGTGGAACCGCAAGCTGTCGGGTGCAACCTATATTCCGTATTCCTCGTCATCCATCGATGCGACCGATCTCGGCCAGCCGGGCGGCAAGTCCAAGTTGTGCCTGTCGTGCCACGACGGCACATTAGCGCTGGGTTCGGTCAATGTACTGAACCGCGTTGAAAAGCCGATTATTGACTTTACCGGCCCCGGCGTTGGGCAGGATGACAAGATCCCCGAGGGACGTGGACAGCATACCGGCTACACACGCCGTCTAGGCACGGACCTGACCAATGACCATCCTATCTCGTTTACCTTCGACAGTGCCCAGGCGGCACGCGATGGTGAGCTGTATGACCCGGCGATGGTGGCGCACCTCGGCACTCGCACGCCGGGGGTCAAGCCCACCCTGCCGTTGGAGGACAACAAGGTTGAGTGTGTGAGTTGCCACGATCCCCATCTGCGCGATACGTCCGGGGACAATATCAAGTTCTTGCGCGTCAACCGCCTCCAGCAACAGCCGCCGACTGACAAGCGCTTCAACGAAAAGAGCGACATCATCTGCCTGGGCTGCCATGACAAGGCGGGCTGGGTGGGTTCGGCCCATGCCCATCCGGCGGTGGCCAATGAGCGTTATGCGGACGCGGCGGGCAAGTTGCGCGATTTCCCCAAAAATCTGCCAGTGTGGCAGGCTGCGTGTCTGAACTGTCACGACCCGCATACCGTGCAGGGGTCGCGCCGCCTGCTGCGTGAAGGCACGGATGGTCCGACGATGGTGGGTGCGGATGGCACCAAATTCAAGCAGGGTGGCAACCCGGCCATCGAGGAAACCTGCTATGCCTGTCATTCCACGGATGGTGGTACTTTACAGGGTCAGGGAGTGAAACCTGGTTTCGAGGTGCCGGACATCAAGACCGACTTCACCACCATGGCGCGCCACATGCCGATTTCCAGCCGCGACCAGCCTGCCGGACGTGAAAGACATGATATCGGTACTGCCACCGATGAGCAGGCTAATGGTCCTGGTGGCGGCAAGGATTTTGTCGAGTCCCCAGCCAACATGGGCAAGGCGAGCAGGGTGAACAAGAAGGGCGAGGTGGGCGGCCTGCAAAACCGCCACGCGGAATGCACGGACTGCCATAACCCGCACCGCGTGACCAAAAATCGTATTTTCAACGCCGACACATCGATTCCCGATACGGAGGGTACGCATAATCACACTGCGGCGCAGATCGCCAACAATCCCGAGCGCCACCACACCAACATCGCTTCCGGTGTGCTGCGCGGCATCACAGGCGTGGAGCCGGGCGGCTGGCCGAGCACCGCGTTTGGCAGCGAGCCGACGACCTTCGTGGTCAAGCGCGGTGACCCGGGTGTGGGTGGCAGTACCGATGTAAACGCACCGTATGTGACGCGCGAATATCAGATCTGCATGAAGTGTCATTCCAATTATGGTTTTGATAAGCCACCCATGCTGGGTTCTTTCTCGGGAGGGACTCCGCCGGGCACCAATGCGATGATTCAATACACCAATATGGGTATGGAGTACCAGTCGCCGGACGATCACAAAGGAGAAGGTACGTCACCCACTCCCAGCGGGGCATACAAGGGTCCGGCTGCCGGACAGGGTTACACGGTAGATTTTCAGAGCGATAACCACCGTTCCTGGCATCCGGCATTGAAGGATACCGGGCGTACCATCGATGTGAGGCGGGTGGACAGCCCGAATATCTGGCGCGAACCCTTCAATGCAGGCGTGGGCATACAGACCATGTATTGCACCGATTGCCATGGTTCGACCACCGCCCCGGGCACAGTAGTGCCCGATGGTGGCGAGCAGGGCAATGTGTGGGGGCCACATGGCTCCAACAGTGACTTCCTCCTGAAAGGCCCCTGGGACGACCAGACTGGCGAGAACAAGCAGGATCACCTGTGTTTCAAGTGCCACAATTATGATTATTACGGCAAGAAGTTCCCGCAGGGCCTGTTAACTGACAATCAGACGCTCAAGAGCGGTTTTGCCAGAAATCCAAATGATGCGTCGGGTTTCGGTTGTTTGAATGTCCAGCGTGTCAATCTGCACACCGGCCACGCGCAGGTGGTACAGAATTTCCGTTGTACGTATTGCCATATCGCCGTGCCGCACGGCTGGAAGAACAAGAACTTCCTGGTCAACCTGAATGATGTTGGCCTTGAGGCAGGCCTGCCGCCAGGCACCCAGATGCGCAACAACACCACGGCACGTTTTTACAATGGGCCGTATTACAACGGTTCCGTGCTGAAAGTGGTGAATTTCAGGCGCAGTGGCGAGTGGACGCCGCAAAACTGTGGCTCCGCGGGTATGCCTGGCAATGGTGCGCGCGGGATCAGTTGGATGAACGGTAGTGGCGGTGAGACGTGTAGCAACCTGCCATGATCCCTATGGTTCGCGCGCTGGGTTCCGTCCGCTTGGCATTGCTGGGCATGGTGCTGCTGGCCTTAGGCGCGGCGTTGAGTTACAACAACCCGGTGAGCACCCCGGTGTGGGTGCTGGTCGTTCCCTTGGCGTTCCTGGCGGTGAATTTGCTGGCCGCCATTGCCACCAACCCACGCATTAACCGCCGTGCCGGCCTGTTGATTTTTCATATCGGTTTGCTTTCCATCATTGTGTTGGCGGGCGTCGGACGGTTGACTCACCTGGACGCGCAACTGGAAATTACTGAGGGCGGCGCATTTTCCCCTCAGGAGTTGAGCGAGGTGAACAAGGGTCCCTTTCACTCCGGTGCATTGGATAAAATAGCCTTTGTGCAGGGTTCATATACAGTGGAATATGCGGCAGGGATGGTGCGCGGCCTGACGCACAGCCAGGTGCTGGTGCCGGATGGGCGTGGCGGGGTGGTGACCAAAGTGGTGGGCGATGATCGCCCCCTGGTGCTGGAGGGATACCGCTTTTACACCACATTCAACAAAGGCTTCGCCCCGGTGCTGACGTGGTTGCCTGATACGGCGCCGAGGGAGGCTATCACCGGTACGGTCCATATGCCCTCTTACCCACTTTTTGAATACAAACAAGATAGCACCTGGACGCCGCCAGGTGGCAAGGAGATTAAACTCTGGTTACGCCTCAAAACCGGATTGCGCGAGGACGCCCCCTGGGTGCTGGACGGCAAAGGCGCCAGCGGCGTGCTGGTGGTCAACTCCGGGGTACGGCGGGTTGAATTGCAGCCGGGAGAGACGGTCCAATTGGAGGGTGGCAAGCTGCGTTATGAGCGTTTGACAAGCTGGATGGGCTACAAGGTATTTTATGATCCCACACTGCATTGGCTGTTTGCCTCGGCGATGGTGGCGATAATCGGCTTGGGCTCACACTTCTGGGGCAGGTTTGGTGCTCGACTACAGCACACTCCGGCACCATCCGCAGGGGCGAGCTTGAAACACGTATCTGCATCGGAGATTTCTGGTGGGAGGGGATTATGAGTGACATTATCGAAAATGTCATTGGCCAGGCCACGGAGCTTCCCTGGCTATGGGCGGGTCTTACTGCCTATGGGCTGGCCACTTTTATTGCCGTTGCAGGCGTAATCAGAACCCAAGGGCGAGCGGTTGGTGCAATGGCGGTGAGCCGTTCGCACGAAAAGCTGGTACTTGTGATTGTCGCCACAGGGGTGGCGCTAATCGCGATAGCGCTGGCGGAGCGCTGGGTGCGTATCGGGCATGGTCCGTTCGTCAATTTGTTCGAATTACTGATGAGCCAGTTGTTCAGTCTGGGACTGGTGTTTACGCTCGTTTATTGGCGCATGCCGGTATTGCGGCCCAGTGCTGTGGTGGCTTTGCCGCTGATGGGGGTGCTGGGGGGCTGGGTGTTGGCCTTGCAGCCCATTGATACGCCGCTGCCTCCCACCTATCACAATGACTGGTTATGGGCGCATGTAGGGCTGGGCAAGATTTTTCTGTCATTGAGTCTGGTGGGCACGGCGCTAGCCGGTGTTATTCTGCTGCGCCACGCCCAGCGCTTTGCCGGGTGGTTTCGACAGATGCCTGCTGACGAAGTGTTGGATGGCTTGGCGTGGCGTTTCATGCTGCTCGCGTTCATCTTTCACAGTTTGATGCTCACCGCAGGTGCGGTATGGGCGCAGGACGCGTGGGGGCGGTATTGGGCGTGGGACGCGCTGGAAACCTCGTCGTTTCTGAACTGGCTGTTGCTCGGCGCAAGCATCCACGCGCGCCTGACCTACCGCATTCCAATCCGTGTTGGAGCAATGGCGATCATCGCCGTGTTCGTGTTTGCCTTCATTACCTATTTTGGCACGCCGTTTTACAGTGAAGCCGCGCATAAGGGCGTGATATGAATCCAGTTGCTCTTGAACGTGATCCGACTGAGATTGCGACATCTGTTGTCTCATTGCTGCTGGTGATGGGGATGGTGGCCCTCATTACGGGTGTAACACGTAATCCCTCTTTCGTGCCTCCGGCGAAAATGAGCGAGACACAAGTGGTTGCAGATCCCAAAAAAGATCCGCAACAGCATGCAAAGCAGGCGCGCATGGCCCAGATCAAGATGCGCTTCGAGCAGGCGGTGGTGATGCTGCATGCAAAACAGTATGAACACGCCGCAACCGCCTTGCACCGCGTCCTGGAGCTCTCACCAAATCTGGTCGATGCCCATGTCAATATGGGGTTTGCCTTGTTCGGGCTGAAACGCTACAAAGAGGCCGAGAGTTTTTTTAACACGGCGACCAATTTGCGCCCCTATCAGGCTAACGCCTACTGGGGGCTTGCCGTTACCCTGGAGGAAATGGGTGACTTGCGGGGTGCGCTGGGGGCGATGCGTACCTATATCCATCTTTCCCCTCCTGAAGATCCGCTGGTGCGTAAGGCGCGTGCGGCGTTGGGAGAATGGGAGTACGCACTGGCGCGCGGGCCATTGCCCAAGGAGGAGGCCGACTTCCTTGCCAGAAAAGGCAAGGAATGGACTGATCGCAACAGCCCTGCGGTGGATATGCCGGAGCAAAAACAGCAAGAGGGCGCACCAATCCGGGTGACGCCAGTGCGGTGATGTTCTTTTTTCAATAATAAAACACGTGTTTCACGGACAAGTCATCTTAAGCCTGGAAAAGAAAAATGAGTGAAAAATTATCTGCCGCCTCTGATGATGTCAGTTGGTCTTTGGTGTGCTATGCCGGTGATGAGCAAATTGGCATGGTCTCGGTCATCAGGCACGATGGCGCAACGGGAAAAACAACGGTAAAGGCACTGGACACGGAAACCGCTGACAGTGTCAACTCCCGGCCCGTTTTTATTAATACCACGCAAGACGATCAGGTGGCGATGCTTGATCCCGTGAGCAAACAGATTTATATCCAGAATACATTCCCGGCCATTGCCCGGCCTGATCACATGTATCGTGATGTCGACAAGGCGCAGCTTTGGCTGGGCAACGATGGTGACAAAGACACGGGTAATGATGCGCTCAATTGCGGCGAGAACGGCTCCTCCGTCACGGTGATCCAAAATGACGTCCAGGCGGATAAGCTGGATGTGCCTGCCAAGGTGTTGACGACGCTGTGCGTGGGCCGAGGCCATCACGTGACAACGTTTACCTTCCCCTCCAGCTTAGCACCCGCAACGCCGCGGCGTGCTTTTGTCAGCAATCTGATGGATGGCACAATTTCCGTGGTGGGCAATGACCCGGCGGATGCCGCCACGTATCTCAAGGTGATCGCTACCATCAACCTGTGCGAACCAGTGCGTGAAAAGAATGGAATCACCGGCGTACCAAACAATGCCGCGCCGCACGGCATGGTGTATTCACCGCTGACCGGGAAGGTCTACAACATGAACAACGGCTATGGCACTATCGCGGTGATCGACCCGCTGACCAATAGCGTCGAAGATTCTATTTACGTCGGCACCAGCACCAATGCGCTGCTGAGCCCGGATGGCCGTTTCATCGTCTGCAAAGGCGCAGACCGCAAGAGCGATGAAAATCATGTGATCGGCAAGATCACTGTGCTCGACGTGGTGACCAAGGCCGTGTCCGAGACGATGGACTTGGTCGATGTCTATCCGAGTGTCTATCGCTTCTCCGCCGATGGCAAGAAACTCTATTTGACTACCGCCTCCACCGGCAACAAGACGCAGAAGGTCAACCTGAAAATGAACGCGCTGCTGGTATTCGACAGTTCCGCGCTGCCGATGCTGCGGCTGAGCAAGGAAGTCATCGTCGGCGTGGCCGACTGCGGGCGGCGCCCCATCGCGTTTCTGGAGCAAGATGGCGTCTTCACGCGCACGTTTGTCTCTAATCCCACCGAAGGCACCCTGTCTGTCCTGGACGGCGATGAGCAGGTGTTGGAAACAGTGACTGTCTCAGCTCAGCCGGTGCCAGCCCTGCATTTCTATAGCGATGAGGGCAGGTTGCTCGGCGCGTAATGTTTAGCGGCTCGCCGAAGTGCCGATAACCTCGTTGTCTTCCAAGTAATCCCTTCCCTTCAATCAGGTGGTGGCGAGGGGTGTTCAAATCACCCGCCTCCTTGCCACTTCCCTTGTGGGGAGCGGGAGTTCATCCTTTCTATCGATAAATTATTAAGGCGTCCCACGGGATGTTCAAAAAACTGCGGATTGCGTTTCTGCTCGTGCTGCTGTTGTTCGTTGCCGGGAATGCCTGGCTGAACAAGCTGCGCACCACAAAATGGGATCGGTCTTTGTGGGTGGTGGTGTATCCGATCAATGGCGATGCGAGTGCCGCATCGTCCCGCTACATCGGCCAGTTGCGCCAGGATACCTTTCAGTCCATTGAAGAATTTATGGTGAGCGAGGCGTCGCGCCATTCATTAAAACTCGGAAATCCCGTCACCATAAAGTTGGCGCCCGAGGTTGCCGTCTTGCCGCCGCAACCACCGCGTGATGGTAATGTGCTTGGCATCATGTGGTGGAGCTTGAAGATGCGTTACTGGGCATTTCGCGCCGATAACTATGATGGCCCTGCGCCGGATATCCGCATGTTCGTGGTGTATTACGACCCCGCTACCCACGACGTTCTTAATCATTCTTTTGGCCTGGAGAAGGCATTGGTAGGCGTGGTGAACGCCTATGCCGATGACAAAATGGCGTCGAGAAATAATGTGGTTATCGCACATGAATTTCTGCATACCGTGGGCGCCACGGACAAATACGATATGGCCACTAACCAGCCGACCTATCCCGATGGCTATGCCGATCCGAATCAACAGCCGCGTTTCCCGCAGAATAATGCGGAGATTATGGGGGGAAGGATTCCGCTGTCGGAGGTGGAAGCTGAAATGCCGCCGAGCCTAAAACGCGCTGTTATTGGTGGCAAAACTGCCAGAGAGATCAATTGGATTCATGTGGAATAGCGCCAGGCTGGGTGCAGTCCAGTCAGCGGCCACTTGTGACTTCCTGGTTAATGCCCCCAGGTCTGCCGTGTACTCCTGAATCTTGTCGCGCAACCGCTGTTTTTGCTGCGGGGTCAATGTTGTGTAGATATTTGCAATCATTCCGTTGGTGGCATCCTGAAATTCTTTGATGAGTTTTTGTTCGTCCGGTGTGCGGGTGTGTTCCGGTGTGGAAATCCATAGGCCGATGAAGGATGCGATTTTTTCGGCGCCTTCGTTGTTGTGTATGAGTTCGATGATTTTTCTTTGATTCTTTTCACGGTTTTGCATGAATGCCGGGGCGGCGAAGGGGAGTTGGCGGCTCATTCGGGTGATCTTTTCTTTCTGCTCGCCGGATAGATTTCCCGTGAAATCTTCGATGAAGTCGATGGTTTTTTCGGCGCGTCTGCTTAGTTGGTCGTCGCGGCTTCCATTCAGCGATTCCTCTTTCAATTTTTCATTTTCTTCTTTCAGATTTTCCTCTAATTCCTGAATTTGCGGTTTGCTCATATTTGCCAGTATGTGGGCGGCAGGATGGATAGTAGGCCTCAGCGTTATGCGATAGAGGCCGCGCAATTCGTCGCTGAGTATGAAAATTTGCTCTTTTTCTATTCTGCTATTTTGGAGTGATTGATCGATTTTTTTGAGAAATTTGATGTATTCAGGAAGCATGTCGCGGCGATGCCAGTTCATGAAAACACCGACTTCGCGCTGGATTGTTTCTTTTTGAGTGGTGTTGAAAGAGGTGTAGTTGTTGATCTTGTAGCGCAGATACCAATCGGCGTTGTTGTAACCTGTGGCCACCATGCTGCAACCGACAACAGAGATCACCAGTAGGAGGGTGATGCTGGTCAGTGGCAGTTTTGACATAAAGTACCTGCTTGGTGCGCAACCTTTGGTGTTCATCCTCAATTTGACGGAAAAAGAGGAGAGAAGTTTCATGTTTTAAACGCGGCTGGTAAATGCCTGCGGTGACCATCTGTCGGCAATGGCCTGTTTAATTGGCGCCCCAGCGTGGATTCTGGCTACCGCTGCCTGTACGGTGGGCCGTAGTTTTTCTTCATCAACTTTTTGCTTGCCGTAATAGAGTCGTTGCACGGTACGCACTGTTTCGCGCAGTTCCTGATCCACGCCGAAACGTGCTTCCCATTCACCCAATCCTTGTTCCAGCGAGGGGGCGCCGAAGGCGTCGAGCAGGATGGCCTGAAGGGGGTGTGCAGTGCGGAATGTCTTCGTTTCGCCAGGCATCTCTTTAACCAGGGACTTTTTCAGTGGCGGGGTGCGCCGCGCGCGTAGCCATAACCCCAGCGTGGCAAGCCATAACACGGCGAAGGTCAGCGCTGTGATCTGCCATGCCAGTGAAGATGTGTCATGAATTTTCGCGGTACTGCGTGAGGCGGGAGCGGCTACAGCCGGTGTGACAGGTTTTGGGCCGGCGTTGACAAGCAGGGTTTGTCCCGGTGATTCGACGGTATCCATCACGCCGCGCTGCGGGTCGAAATAGCGCAGGCGTATTGGTGGCAGGCGGAAATTTCCGGCGGCCAGCGGGGTGACGGACAGTATGTAGGTGGCGACATTGGTCAGGCCATCGGCGGTTTCGTCTGTCCGCCGCTGGGCGTTGTCCTGATAGAGTTTGACCTGGGCAGGCGCCGCCAACCCTGGCAGCGTGCCAGGCAGCGCATTGGCGCCCACCGGGGCGCGCAGGGTGATGCTCAACGATGTCAGGCTGTTCGCATCCGGCAGGGCGGTGAGCGGGGCTTGGCTGATCTCCGGTTTGCCGACCAGGATATCAGCGGGTATGCCCGCCGGCAGTGCCTTAACCTGTAGACGATGCTGTCCGCCGGGAAGACGCAGGCGGCGGCCATTGGCGGTGATAGCCCATACGTCGGGCAAGCGCACCGTGAGTTCGCCGCTTTGTGCAGGGAAGATCGCCCAGGCGATGCGCTGCACGTTGTAACTTATGCCCGCGACCTCTTCCTTGCGCTCTGCCTGTGGAAGTTTGCGGTACTCCATCAGATCAATGCGCATCGGGCTGGCTTCTATATCGCCACCCAGGCTGGCGGTGGTGAGATTGATGCGGTGGTACAGGTCAATATGCGCGATGGTTTGTTCGCGTGCCCACACCGTGGTTTTGTTCACGCCGCTGCGGATAAATACTTCGGGGTTGGTATTGCTGGCGGTGGGGCTGGCCTTGATTGTGACAGGCTGACTGCGCAGGCCGTCCACGCTGAAGGCCGGGATAGTCACTGCCCCTGGGCGTTTGGGGAACAGTTCTACGGTGATGCTGGAGGTGGATCTGCCGCCTTCGCGCGTAAGGATGAAACGGTTGTCGGCGCGCGGCGTGCCGAGGTCGAAGTTTTTTGTCAGCACACTCAGGTCGACATTCGGCGAGATACCTTCGGCGCGCAGCCGGGTATCGCTGTTTATCAGTGACAGGGTGAACACGATGTGCTCGTTTACGGCCAGTTCCTTGCGGTCCACGCTGGCGGTCAGTGTTGCCGCCAAGGTGTTGCTGGCCCACAAGGTGAGCAATATGAAAGCAATGCGCGCTACCACGGTTTTTCGTCCTCTACCACTATGATCCCAGCCGCCTTGTCCGCAGTGGAGAAGCGATTGCTGAGCAATTCCTGTGCGTTGGCCGCTTCTGCGCATCCGGCGCTCGCGGCACTAGCACATCCCTGTGCGTTGTCCTGGATGGATTGCATTTGCTGGCGGGCCTGGACGGCTTCGGGTTTGTTGGCTGGGGTAGAGCCAGGCGGGCCCGCGCCGCCTGTTGCTTCTGCGCCCTTTAGGGTGCGAGTCGACTCGTCACTCCCTTCTTTTGTGTTCCTATCGCTTTGTTTTGCCGGGGTCAACGCGGTATTTTTTTGTGGATCTCCAACTTTTCCTCCGCTGGTGCGTAGCTGTTTTTCCTTGTTGATGAGGCTGAGGTTGAGTGCGGCGCGCGGATAATTTTTTTGCCACGCCAGTGCAGTTTCATAGGCGCGGGCGGCTTCATCGAGGTGGCCCAGTTGCGCCAGCGCATTGCCGCTATTATACGCGGCCTTGGCACGCTCTTCGTTTGATGCGGCAAGCCGCGCGGCTTGTCTAAATGCAGCCAAGGCCTGTTGCCAGTCGCGCTGACGATAGGCGACGGCGCCCAAGCCCATCGGTCCGTTGTAAGTTTTGATGCCGCGATATAGGGTCGCGGCGCGTGCATAGTCACCTGCGGTAAAGGCTTCCAGCGCGCTTTGTTCACGCCAGGGCGAAGCCTGTGCGTCCTGTGGCAGGGCGCCGATTAACGGCCCGATGATCAGCACGGCCAGGATATCCATGCGGTGGCGCGCGCCCGACCACATGAACAGCAGCAGGCTCACTCCAAGCAACCACGGGAAAAGTTGATAGGCGTGCCGCGTTTCATTGGCTTGCTGGTAGCTTTTGGTTTCAATCTTGCTCAGCCCTGTGATCAATTGGCGGATATCGCCATCATCGTTGCTCAGGTCGGCATAGCCGCCGCCAGTGCTTACAGCGAGCGCCATCAATTCCTTACGCGCCAGACGCGACACTACGAGAGTATCTTGCTGCACATGTCCTTTAGGGTGCATCATGAAATGCCCCTTGCCGTCCGGCACTGGCCCGCCTGCTTCCGTGCCAACACCGAGGATAAACAAGGGGATCCCCGCCGCGCGCAGATTTTTTGCCTCGGCCAGCGTGGTTTGATTATTATGCGCCTCGCCGTCGCTGATCAGCAGTATCGCACGGCCTTGCGGCGAAGCGCCGTCCAGTGTCTGTCGCGCTACTTGCAGCGCGCGCGCCAGATTGGAGCCGTGCTTCATTACCAGGGCAGGATCGAGCAGGTCGGCAAAGTGGAGGAAGGTGTCCTTGTCAGGGGTGAGCGGCAGGGTGACGTAGGCATTTGCCGAAAAGGCGATCAGCGCGACGCGGTCGCCGTGCAGACGGCTAACGAAATCGCGCAATTCCAGCTTGGCGCGCTGCAAACGGCTGGGTGCGATATCGGGCGAGGTCATCGAGGGCGAGATGTCTATGATGACGGCGATGTCGATGCCGCGCCGTTGTTCGGTTTGTGGCGTCTGTTGCAGGAAATAAGGCCCTGCCGCCGCCAGTGCGGCCAGCGTCCAGGCGAGGATAATTGCCCAGTGTGGTGCGGATCTTGATCGAGAGGTCTTTCCTACCAATAGTCTTGGTAATAAATGGGGGTCGGCAAACGCATTCAGCCTGCGTTGCTGCTGGGCATTTCTCTTTTTGTCCCATGCCAGTATGAGCCAGGGCGTGAGCGCTAGCAGCATCCACAGCGGTTCGCGCCACTCCAGATGCGGCATCACGGCAATACCTCCGCGTGCTTGCGCGTCTGATAAATCAGCAACAGGGCAAGCCCAATGATCAACGGCAGCCAGTACCATTCGGTGCGCAGCGTTGCGGCATCGTCAACGATGTCGGTTTTTTCCAGTTGCTCGATATCGCTGATGATGCGTCGCATCTCTTCGGTATTGCCGGCAGCATAGTAATGTCCGCCGGTTTGTTCCGCCATGCGCCTCAACAGATCTTCGTCGAATGGCATTTCGGTGATCGCGGGTGTTTCTTTTGTACCGCGCGGGAAGGGCACCTGACGGTGTGAGCCGATGCCGACCGTATAGATGCGCACGCCCTCCTGTTTCGCCAGCAGCACTGCCGCATCTGGGCTGATAGTTCCGGCGGTATTGCTGCCATCGGTAAGCAGTATCAGTGCGCGTGATTTAACGTCGCCTTGTGTAGCATCGTTTTGCAGACGCTTGACTGCGAGCGCCACCGCCGTGCCGAGCGCGGTTTTCTCTCCCGCCATGCCGTGCCGTACTTCATCCAGGAAGGCACGCACGATATTCATGTCACTGGTGAGCGGTGCCAGGGTATAGGCGTCATCGGCGAACACAATCAGTCCGATGCGGTCGCCATGGCGTTCGTTGAGAAACTGACTGACCACACGTTTGAGCATGTCGAGGCGGCTCAGGTTTTTTTCATCGACAATAAAATCCTGTGCCCGCATTGAACCCGACACGTCAATTGCCAGCAGAAAATCGCGCCCTTTGTAGGTGTTGGGTGCAGACTCCACCCATTGCGGGCGTGCAAGAGCAGTGGCCAGCAAGGCGCAGCCAACGATCCACAGCCAGGGCAGGTGGGCACGGCGAGAGAGTGGCTGCGCGGTTAATTCCGCCAGGACGTCGGCTTGGCTGTGAAGGAGGGCGGCGGGCCTGGAGGATACAGAGGTTCTGCCGCGAAAGCGCGCTGCACCCATCCATGCCAGCCACGGCAGGGGCAGGACGAAGAACCATGATGGTGCGGCGAATTCCAGCATGGATCAGGTATCTCCCTCAGCGCCGGCTAACCAGTTTTTGGCGCGCTGAAAGACTTCCAGCGTCAACGTTACCTGCGGCGCCTGCTGGTAACGCAGTTGCTCGAACAGGTGCAGTGTGTCCCGCCATGCGGTTTGGTCTGCGGAGAAATGGGCAGGGCATTCCGGGGTGAGTTGCGGTAGGCCTAGCCCCAGCCGCAGCAGCGTCGCCAGCTGGTAGGCCGCCTCGCGGTCGACCATTTTCCCGGCCTGCCACTCCATGCGCGTCTGTTCCAGCCGGGTTTGCGCCGTGGCGAGAGGGGTGGCGGGTTGCCGGTTGCCTGCACGGCGCTTGCGCGAACGCCAGGCCAGCCATGCTGCTATCAATATCGCCGTAATGGCGACTATGGCCGCCGCCGCGATGATGAACGGCTGCCAGTCCGGCGCAGCGGGCAATTCGATGTCGGCCAGGCGGCTCAGTGTCCCGGTATCATTCATGTGCCAATGCTTGTTTGCGGGTGAAATCTTTCCTGGAGGATGCAGGAGTATTAGGGGCCGTTAAGGAATAACCAGTGCTTTTCTGGTTAAGCCTTTACGGCCCCTTATGCCGTTCCCACCATTCTAAATGTACAGATTAATTTTGAACGACGGCTTAGTAAACAAAAAGGCCGGAACATTCAATGATGTTCCGGCCTATTCTAGCAGGCTGGCTAGGTTCTGTTGACGTTTCGCGGTTTTGGTAGAATCCGCCGTTTTAGGTTGGCATGGACAGAACCAAAATAAGCGATAGTGAGTGGGTGCGTATATTGTCACACTTAACTAAATTGACGGGCGTGCATCTCGGATCGCCCGATAAATGCAGGCGATTTATGGGCGCATCATTGTGGATACTGCGCACCGGCGCGCAGTGGCGGACGCTGCCGCCAGAGCATGGCAAATGGAATAGTGTCTTCAAGCGATACTCACGTTGGTGTGCGAATGGCGCATGGGATAGATTGCTCACTTATTTTTCTGAAGATGCTGATTTACAAGATGTTTCTATTGATGGAACGGTGACAAGAGCGCACGCCTGTGCCGCAGGCGCGGCGGGCAGTTCGGCTGAAAAAGAAGCGCTGGGGCGCTCCAAAGGTGGGTTTAGCTGTAAGATTCATGCGGCCTGTGATGCACTTGGCATGCCGATTGAATTCATTCTGACGGGTGGCCAAACGGCGGAGTGCACGGTCGCAATACCGCTGCTGGAAGGCATCCAAACATCAGCACTTCTGGCGGATAAAGGCTACGACACAAACGAGCTGCGCGCGTGGTTAAAGGCGCGTGGGATAGAGGTTGTGATTCCGCCGAAGTCGAACCGAAAAGAGAAAATTGACTGTGATTATTGGCTTTATAAGGAGCGACATGCCGTCGAATGCATGTTTGGCAAGCTCAAGCATTATCGCCGGATTGCTACTCGATATGAGAAAAAAGCTGTTAATTACATGGGAATGCTATCTTTTGCGGCGGTACTTTTGTGGCTGAGATGAAACGTCAACAGAACCTAGGGAAGGGTTTGTGTGATTCGTTTGATGCGGTTCTTCAGCACTATCCAGCCTCTACGACTCGTGTCAATGTCCGTGATGCAATCCTTCCTTGTGGCCCACGACATTCTTCACGAACGGATCGTTTTCCTTGTCTCCAAGATCAGCATAATCAAGGTGCTGATAGGACTGCATCCGCGCCTCGGAGGTCATGGTCCAGGGGGCTGACGCCAGTGGTTTGCATTCCGCCATGCGCAGACTCACCGTAATGCCTCCCTGGGTCTTCTCGATCCGCGTCGGCAGGTTCATTTTCGGTAGCCATAAGACCTCGGTACTCACGCCGTCAACCTCACCTGCATAGCGTTCGGCCCGCTGGCCGTCGACGGTTTGTTCTCCTGTCCGTTTCAGCTGCGTGCCCAACAATCCGGGGTCGATGATGGATCTTATCTGGTTCCAGTCCGCCTTCATCGCAAGTGCACGCAGGTCGCCTGGCGTATAGTCGATGGCCTTCCCGCCAGGGTGAAAAAGTTTGGTGTAGGAAATCTGGCCGCGCGGATCCAATTCCCAGACCTCGCCGGTCTCTCCGTGTGCGTCGCGGGTTTCGACGCGGTTGTCGCTGCGCCAGAAGTACCACGGTGTGGTGTGATTCTGCCCGGAAGATGAGTCGATCAGGTACACGCACGCTGTTGCTTCCGGTGCTTGATCGGCCACCGCGCCGCCAGCCAAGCAGAGCATCGGTAATACAAAGATCCACGGTTTTGTCATGTCATGCCTCGAAACAGGTTCTTACGCCAAATGGAAAAAGGGAATGCGCTCGCGCGCATTCCCTGTTGTACCTCCTTTCCAGGTCAATCAGAAGCCAAAGGCTTCCTTCATGACATGGAAGATCGTGTTCTGCTCCATGGTGCCGCGGAACAGATAGGCCTTCGGGCCATTGGCGTAGATCGCGACATCCTCACCGGCATGGGTCTCGGACTGCATCGGCACGGCCGATTCCTGCATGTAGCTCGGGGCCGTGGTGTCGGTGGCGGTCAGGTTTGGCCGGCCTGCGGTGATCCCCGAATAGCTCGACGGGTTATGCGGGTAAGCTTTGCTTCCCTCCGGCTGGCTGTTGGAGGCGCCGGTGTATCCCGGGCCGTTGGCATAGCCCAGCGTGCTGTAGGGCAAGCCGAGCGCGTCCTTGGCGTAAGTGCCGTCGGCATCGCCAGGGTTGACCACCTTGCCGAGGATGTTGTTGCCGCGTTTGGGATAGCCGGCGATGGTGAAGACATGGCTATGATCCGCAGTGACGATGATCAGCGTGTCCTTGGGGTCGGTCTTCTCCAATGCCACCTTCACCGCCTTGGACAGTTCGATGGCGTCCGTCAGCGCCCGGTAGGCGTTACCGGCGTGGTGTGCGTGGTCAATGCGGCCGGCTTCAACGTGCAGGTAGAAGCCTTTGCGCTCTTGCTTGAGCAGGTCGATGGCCTTGCTGGTCATGTCGGACAGGGAGGGTTCGCCGCCGATATCGGTGTCGCGGTCGTGCTCATACTCCATGTGTGAGCGTTCGAACAGGCCCAACAGGTGGCGGGTGGTGGACGGATTGATGGCGTCGAATTGCGCCTTGTTCCAGGCGAAGGCGGCGTTCGGGTACTTCGTCAGCCACTCCGCAGTGAGGTTGCGCCCGTCCTTGCGCACGCCCTTTTTGCCTGCATCCTCGGGATCTGCAACCGTGTTGGGAAGAAAGCGGTCGCGGCCCCCGCCCATTGCCACTTCAAGTCCGTCACCATAAGGGAATTCGATGAGCTGCCGGGCGACGTCCGAAAAGCTTGCGCACTGGGCGGAGACCTCCGCATCGCTCTCCCAGTCGCGTTCCGGGGAGTGGGCGTAATTGGCTGCCGGGGTGGCATGGGTCAGCCGGGCGGTGGTGACGATGCCGGTGGCCTTACCGGCCTTTTCCGCGTGTTCGAGGATGGTCGTCAGGGTGTTGCCTTGTGCCTGGTCACAGTTGCCGCGCTCGACATGATGATTCACCGACAGCACGCCATCATTGGTCTTCACGCCAGTGACCATGGCGGTCATAGTGGGGGCGGAGTCAGGTGTTTGCTGGTTGACGCTATAGGTTTTGGACAACGCCAGATAGGGCAGTTGCTCGAAGGTGAGCCGGTTTTCTTCGCCGCTCTTGCCCTGCAACTGTCCTGCCAGGATGCGGGCGGCGGTGACGGTGGAAATACCCATGCCGTCGCCGACGAACAGGATCACGTTCTTGGCGCGGCGCACATTGGGGAACAGCTTCTTGGCTTCGTCCACGGCATTCGCGCCGGCATCGTACCAGCCCTGCGGCGTCATCTCCGGCGCCGGGAAGGAATCCGCTGCCAGGGCGGAGGTCGCAAAGCTGGCAGCCACTACGATTGCCAGTGGTTTTAGTATGAATCTCTTCATGACAGGGTTCTCCGTGAGTTTGTCGAAATGACACAACCGCCCCAAACTGGTTCGGGTCTGAAGGGTAATCTAAGCGAAGTCTGTTACAGGAAGATGAACCAAAGGCTGCACTGCGTCAGAAATCGAGACTGTCCATTTCTTGTAGGACATCCCGGTGGGTATGCACCGGGCGCAGCGCAATTCCGGCGTACCTGAACAGGCCCTCCAGCGCGGCGGCGCGCTCCGCCATCGCTTTTGCATAACGGGTGCGCAGTGCGGCATCGGAGGTATCGACGACGCACATCGTGCCAGTGGCGGGTAACACGACGCGGATCTTGCCGGCGTCCGGCAGCTCTTCTTCGCCGGGGTCGACGATGCGCAGCGCGAGAACTTTGTGGCGCGCGGTGAGATGCAGCAACAACGGCAGATGTTCCTCACGCCATTGTGCGAAATCGCTGATCAGGCAAATCAGGGAGCCGCGTTCGGCGGTGCGGTCGATCTGTTCGAGCAGCGTTTCGACGGCAATCGTCGAAGGGCTTTCCGGGAGTGGCGCGCAGGCGGCCAGTAGCAGGGCCAATACGCCTTCCAGGTGTCGCGCCGGGGGAAAGAATTGTTCGCGGTTGTCGACCACGATACCGGCCACCGGCTCGCGCGCCGCCAGGGCCGAAAACGCCAGCAATGCCGCCACGCGTGCGGCGCGCGCCGCCTTCAGTTCGCCGCGTGTGCCGAAGTGCATGCCTGGCCCTCGGTCGATCACCAAAAACAGTTCTTTGCTGCGCTCCTCGCGGAACACTTTCATGATAGGTTTGCCGCTGCGCGCGGTGGCGCGCCAGTCCATGCGGCGCACATCGTCGCCGGTCTGGTAGGCGCGCACGTCTTCAAGCTCCATGCCGCGGCCCCGGAATACGGAGGGTTGCTGTCCGGCAAGCGGTGATGCCACAACATGCCGGGAGGGCTTGCCGCGCTCCAGGGTTTGTAGCTGCAATTGCTCCAGGTCTTCCGTGGTGAGGAGGGGTGTTGAGTTGGTCATATCGCTCAAGGCGCAGGCACTTTTTCTACAATACGCGCGATGACCTGCTGGCGCGTCACGCCATCGGCGCGGGCGGCGAAGCTCAGGGCGATGCGGTGATTCAGCACGTGATAGGCCAGATCCATGATGTCTCCCGGCTCGACGAAGTCGCGCTCGCGCAACCAGGCGCGCGCCCGGGCAGCATGGGCCAGTGCCAGCGTGGCGCGCGGCGAGGCGCCGCGTGACAGCCATGCGGCGGCCTCATTATCCCACGGTGCTGCATCGCGCGTGGCGCCCACCAGCGTGACGATGTAGCGTTCCAGCATCTGATCCATGTACACGCGATTGACGGCGGCGCGCGCTTCCAGCACCTGTTCTGGCGTCAGCACGGCCTGTGTTGCGGCAGGCTGATCCCCGCGCAGACGTGCGCTGTCGCGGCGCAGGATCTCAAGCTCCTCTGCGGCATTCGGATAATCCAGATCCACCTTCATTAGAAAGCGGTCGAGCTGCGCCTCCGGCAGGGGATAGGTGCCTTCCTGTTCGATGGGGTTTTGTGTTGCCATTACGAGGAACACGGATGAGAGTTTGCGCGTGACGCCGCCCACCGTAACCTGGCGTTCCTGCATGGCTTCGAGCAGCGCGGTCTGCACCTTGGGCGGGGCGCGGTTGATCTCATCGGCGAGGATGATGTCATTGAAGATCGGCCCTGGGGCGAATTGAAAGCGGCCTTCGTTGGGCACGAAGATGTCCGTGCCGGTGATGTCGCCCGGGATCAGGTCGGGGGTGAACTGGATGCGCTGAAAGTGTGTCGCCATACCGTCGGCCAGCGCATGCACGGCAGTGGTCTTGGCCAGCCCGGGCACGCCCTCCACCAGCAGATGGCCATCGGCCAGCACGGCGATCAGCAGGCGCTCCACCAGCACCGGTTGTCCGACGATGGTTTGTTCTACGTGTGTTTTGAGGGCGGCAAATGCGTTTTTCATGAGGCGTTATTCCAGAATATCAGTGTTTCTCGCAAGTATAGCGTTCCCGAAGAGGTTCGACACTTCCCAGGGCGGCGGGTTTGGTAATAAGTCACTTTCCGGGCGTGGATTATTTCCTTTCGGCATGGATACCTGGCGATTAGTTTATGTGCGAGGGGTAACGCAATTAATTTTTTGCGTATCTGTAAGTAGTCTGTAAGTCAGTGTGAATTAGGCTGCTTGCTCAGGAGTTTAAGTGAATTCAAGTTTCAGGGGGCACAACATGGATAAATCGTTCTCTATTGCCACAATCACGCAGCGTATTTTGCCTGCCAGGGTTGACAGCTGTTTGCAGATTGTCAGGCCTGCCTTGCAGCCAATCAATGCTGCTCCCGCACTCTCGCCCATCAGCGATTGGGATACCGTCGCCCAGATTATCAGCAAACAGGCGCCGTCATTGGTTACCCAGGGGCGTTACCGGACGCTGGAAAGCCGGCTGCAGCGTTTGCCGGAGGGTATCGTCAAGGAAAATCCCTGGTTGCTGTACTGGCGTGCGCAATGTTGTTTTCCGCGTGATCTTGGCCAGGCGCGGGCCTATTTTGAACAGGCGCTTGTCCTGTTCAAGGCCAGGCAGGACGTCGCCGGGATGTTTTCGGCCTGGTCCGGTGTGATGGATAGCATCATGGCTGAACGGAAAGACTACACCTTGCTGGGGAATTGGACCAAAGTGCTGGATGACCTAATCATCACCTACCCAACGCTTGGGTCCACTGATATCGAGGCCCGCGTCACGGCAAGCATGTTGGGCGCGCTGGTGCTCCATCAGCCGCACCACCCTGGCATTGCCCTGTGGGAAGCGCGCGCGCAGCGCTTGTTGCAAGACGACATTGACATCAACATCAATCAACGGATTGCGCTGGGCAATCACCTGCTCACCTTTTATCTGTGGCGAGGTCATTTTGACAAGGCTGCGCAGGTGGCCAATGCCATCAAGCCGGAGGCAGGAAAGGCATCCCCCACGGCCCAGATGGGGTGGCGGGTCAGCGAGGCGATGCTGGGCTGGTTCACTCGTTCCGCCGAGACGTGCCTGGAGGCTGTCACGGAGGGTCTTGAAAAGGCGCGCGTGAGCGGTGACCAATCAGCCGACTTTCACTTACATGCCCAAGGCGCGCATGGTGCCTTGCTCCGTGGCGATGTGATCGCCGCGCGCGGATATCTTTGTGCCATGAGCGCAATGCTGGATAGCACGCATCGACTGGATGTCTCTCTCCATTGCTTTTTTCTGGCATGGGATAGTTTGTGCCGCAATGATTTTCAGAGCGTTGTAGAGCAGGCTCAAACCGCACTCAGGTTGGCCGCCGAAGGTGGTATGCCGGTTCTTGAAGTGCTGTCTCACCTCATGCTTGCGCAAGGCCTGCTTGAGTGTAACAGGCGCCGCGAGGCGCTCGACCATCTCGCCTGTGCCCGTGACATAGGCGTTGCCATGAAGAGCAGTTACCTCGATTTCCAGTGCCTGCTCCTTGATGCCCAGTTTTCTTTCATGCAACAAAGGGAAGAACGCGGTTTGCGTACGCTGCGTAAGGCGCTGGCACTGGGTCAGCGGCAAGGTTATCGAAATGTTCACGGCTGGCGTGTTTGCATGATGGCTATGCTGTGCAAAAAAGCGCTGGAAAATGGTATTGAAGTGGAATACATCCGAGAGCTGATCCGTAGTCACGACCTGCAACCGCCATGCCCCCCGCTGGAATGTGAAAACTGGCCCTGGGCAGTGAAAATATACACATTGGGACGCTTCAGCGTGGTCAAGGAAGGTAAGTCCCTCCATACCACCAGTGGTAAGGTGCATGGAAAACCGCTGGCCTTGCTCAAGGCATTGATTGCCTTTGGTGGGCGGGAGGTCTGCGAGGCTCAGCTTGTCGATGCCTTATGGCCGGATGCCGATGGCGATGCCGGTCGTCAGGTCTTGCGTATTACGTTGCATCGTCTGCGCAGCATGCTTGGTAATGACAAGACCGTTCAAGTGAAGGATGGGCGCATCACGTTGGATGCGTCATATTGCTGGGTGGACATCTGGGCTTTCGAGCGCTTGATAAGTCAGGCGGAAACCGCAAGGCCCACGCTCAACTCCGAGAAAGCGCACAGCCTGTACCAAGGGCATTTCTTGAACAAGGATATCGAATACCCATGGGCGCTCTCCATGCGCGAGCGCCTGCACAGCAAGTTTCTGCGTCATCTTGAAACACGGGGCAGATACTGGGAAAACGCTGGCGAGTGGGAGAAAGCCATTGACTGCTATCGCAAGGGTTTGGAGGTGGATGCGCTGGCCGAGGTGTTTTATCAGCGCCTCATGGCCTGCTACCAGCAGCAGGGCCGCCGTGCCGAGGCGATGGTGGTGTATCAACGCTGCCGCACGGCACTTTCCACTTTAATGGGCGTTGCCCCATCACCTCATGTGGAGGCTGTTCGCCGGGCATTGGGAAATGTATGCTGATGAAGAAATTACCTCTCGGCTCGGGCGAGATTGAAAGCGCTTATCGCTATATTGTTCAGCAACGATTAAAGCGGCTAGGTGCCTGGTGGTCGCTAGACCATACCGATTACATATTGATCTTATGCTTCGCACGCGCCAATCGCCGTTGGGATGGTTATTGGAGATGGCTCGAATCAAAAAAATTCGCCGCGTGAACCGCCAACAACTTTAAATCACACTGACGCGACAACAACCTTGGCACGCCGCGCGTAATAGTGAGAGTGCCTGCGTGCTCGCGGCTCGGCGAATGGGCGAATGGGCGAATGGGCGAATGGGCGAGGCTCTGCCCGCTCTTGGGCCGTTGCAGTATTCTAGAATTTTTGGATGATTGACGGTGTGTCTAAGTTGTTATTGGCTATCACTTACTGGTTTTTCGATTCTGTCTTTTGTTTCTCCGAGCGTTGTTTTTCTAACTTTTTCTCAATGGCCCGTTGAATCCACTCTTGGAGCCGTAGCTTGTCCGATTTCGAATCTTGTATTGCCGTTATCGTGTCCGTATCAAGAGACACTACAACTCTTTGCGTCTCTGCGAGCCACGTTGCCAAGAAAGGAATGGCAACAAGAAGAGGAATAATTGCCGCATACTTCCATGGTGTGAGCCTCTTTGTTATCGCGCTGGGAAAGATCATTCGTCACACTTTATGTAGACATCCGAATGCGGCGGCAAACACTAACAGTATCGCCCCTAACACGGCAAGCTTAGGGGCGTGCTCCAAATAAGATACGGTGAAAAAAAAGAGCGCCATCAGCACAAATAGGTAGAATAGCCCAGCCATTGCTTGTTCAACGGATTTAACTCCTTTGAACAGTGCTACTCCATATCGTTTTCTCAGCCTACGCACCAACTTCCGAGGCCACAGATACAGAACTGCCAGGGCGGTGCCAAGTAAAAGAAGCCCATATATGCTCGAGATCGCTATAGCTTCAATGCGATAACCAAGCTGGTCGAATGTCACATCCTCACCCAACCAGCTAGTAACTAGCATTCCGACGAACAGAAATACTGGAATTGTGGCAGCCGAACAGCGTTTGCTAAGGTGGTGGTAACACTTCTTAGATCCGCTCCAGCCTTCTGCTAGTTGCTGCTGTAAACTCTTCGCACTATTGCTACGCATTGTTTCCCGCTCCTACTCGTATTCGCATCGAATTTGCACCCCACAAGTTAAACCTTGGCATCGCCACCTCTTGATGCTACCAAGGCGCAAGCATTCGAAGATTTAGTTGAGCAGTGCCTCGCCTGGGGCGCAGCCGCCCGTGTAGCGAATGGTGTCCACTCGAGCTCCCAGCTGCACGTGCCCGCCTGAGGCTAATGATATTTGGGCTATGGAATTTATACGCCACCGTGTCGGCTTATGCTTGGGAAAAGGGCAGAAAATCGTCGTGGCATGGCGAGGCCGATCCCCTATCAATCAGACCAAAAATAGCAAACCAACACGCTGCTATATGATGAAAATGCTATTTTGACGAAAATTTGATCTAGATCAAAGATAGCTGAATCAGCTTAATATCCCTGGCTGTCACCGCGCTTTCCGGTGCGCTGAGTTGGGAGGCAAGGAAGTGATGGGAAAGTGAACGCAATCATTTTGGGGGCGTGGATAATTTCAAAGGGGCGCATATTGCGCCCCTTTGTATTGGTGAACATAGCCATCCATATACCCTATCTACAGCAAGGTTTGCCGTCATGCCGCTTGCTTTGTACTGCTTGTCCGGGTTCTAATCTCCCTTCAATTTATTGCATGCACGGTTTTTGGGTGGTTGGACGGAGTTGTGGTGGATTCAAGATCTCAATTGGTTGTATTGATAGCGCCTGTTGTATTGATTCTCGTGGTGGCGGTAGCCATCATGCTGGCCGTGGATTCGACGGGTACTGCGGATAAGGCGCCGGTTGCAGGTCTGTCGGCTAACGCCGTCAAAGAGAATGTGATCACCAACACCGCAGGTATCCGCATGATACTTATGCCTGCCGGAAGCTTCGTGATGGGCCGCATTACGAGCAGTGAGGTGGCCGGGACAGATGAATTACCCGCGCATACGGTACAGCTCGCGCCGTTTTACCTGAGCCAGACCGAGGTGACCCAGGCGCAATGGGTGGCGGTGATGGGCAGTAATCCCAGCCGCTTTATGGACCCGCGCCGTCCGGTGGATCAGGTGAGCTGGCTTCAGGCCCAGGAATTCATCCAGAAGCTCAACCGCATGGAGCGCACCAACAAATACCGCCTGCCTTCCGAGGCGGAGTGGGAATATGCCGCCCGTTCGGGTAGCCGTGGCGCGTATTCGTTTGGTGATGACAAAAAGATGTTGCCACAATACGCCTGGTTTGGGGCCAGCGGCGGCATAGGTACCGCGCCTGCCGGCAAAAAGGCCCCCAATCCCTGGGGTTTATATGACATTTATGGCAATGTCTGGGAATGGGTGGAAGATTGCTGGCACCCGGACTATAACGGTGCTCCGGCGGATGGTCGGACATGGCAAGGTGGGGATTGCAACGTGCGTGTCGTGCGTGGCGGCGGCTGGAACAGTTCGGCGGAATATGCGCGCTCTGCTACCCGAGGCAGCTATGCGCCTGACATGAATGACAACGGTACGGGTTTCCGGTTGGCCCGGTCGCCTTGAGTCTATAAAATCTGCAAGTGGTTCTGCATCACATTCCCATCTATAATGGGCGTTTTATTACATGTTGAACCAAGCGAAGACCGGATAACAGGTGCTGGAAGTTTCCAATCTTGAATGTGTGCGCGGCGACCGCCGCCTGTTCGCGGGCATGAGCTTCTCCCTGCAACCCGGCGAGCTGCTGCACGTGCATGGCGCCAATGGCAGCGGCAAAACCAGCCTGTTGCGCATGGTATGCGGCCTGACCGCTCCCGCCGAGGGGGAGATCCGCTGGAACGGCGAGAGCATCCGCAGCCTGCGCGAAGACTATTTCAAGGATGTGACCTATCTCGGGCACTTGGGCGGCATCAAGGAGGAATTGACTGCGCTGGAGAATCTGCGCATCTCCGCCGAGCTGGCGGGCGTGGATGCCCCGGAGGACAAAGTGGTTGCCGCCTTGGGCAAGCTGGGGTTGGGCGGACGTGAAGACCTGCCCGCCAAGGTGTTGTCCCAGGGGCAGAAACGCCGCGTTGCGCTGGCCCGCCTGTTGTTGTGCAACACCCGGCTGTGGATTCTGGACGAACCCTTCACTGCGCTCGATGTGGCGGCGGTGGCTGTCGTTCAGGATCTGTTAAGCCAGCATCTGCATAATGGGGGTATGGTGATTCTCACAACCCATCAGGAGGTGGATATCCCGGCCGGTACCGTGCGGCGCATCCATTTGGGCTTACAATAATAACTAACAACAATGACTAGCCTGACTGCCGCATTCCGTTGCATCGTGGCGCGCGACATCACCCTCGCGCTGCGCCGTCGTGCGGATGTTTTGACCACTCTGTTTTTTTTCGTCATAGTGGTGAGTCTTTTTCCCCTCGGCGTGGGGCCGGAAATGGCGACGCTGCGCATCATAGCCCCCGGCGTGGTATGGGTGGCGGCGTTGCTGGCCTCCATGCTGGCGCTGGAGCGCATGTTTTACAGTGACTACCGGGACGGGACGCTGGAGCAGATGCTGCTGACGCCACAGCCTTTGCCGGTGTTGGTGCTGGGCAAGGTGTTCGCCCACTGGCTGGTGTCCGGGTTGCCGCTGGTATTGATAGCGCCCTTGCTGGGGGTGCAGTATGATTTGCCGCCGGAAGGGCTGCTGGTCCTTGCCCTGTCGCTGCTGGTGGGAACGCCGGTGCTTAGCCTGATCGGTGCCATCGGCGCTGCACTGACGCTGGGGGTGCGCGGCGGCGGGGTGCTGGTTTCACTGCTGGTATTGCCGTTGTATATTCCAGTGCTGATTTTCGGCGCGGGCGCGGTGGATGCGAGCATGTCCGGCTTGGGCGCACAGGCGCATTTGTCGCTGCTGGGCGCGTTTTTGCTGGGCGCCCTGATTCTGGCGCCGTGGGCCGCTTCTGCGGCACTGCGTATTTCGATGGAATAATGGTTTAATTGTTTATGGCTAAAAAAATCAATTGGTTCAAATATTCCTCGCCGCAGGCCTTTTACCCGTTGGCCGGCAAGATGATCCCGTGGTTTGCCGTCGCGGCGCTGCTGTTTACCCTGCCGGGGCTGTATTTCAGCTTTTTTGTGGCGCCCGCCGATTATCAGCAGGGCGAGGCCTACCGCATCATGTTCATCCATGTGCCGGCGGCGTGGATGTCCATGTTTATTTATGTGGTGATGGCCGGCTATGCCGGCATGGGGCTGGTGCTGAACTCGCGGCTGTCGTCGATGATGGCCTCCGCGCTGGCGCCCACGGGCGCGATGTTCACCTTTCTGGCGCTGTGGACCGGCTCATTGTGGGGTAAGCCCATGTGGGGTGCGTGGTGGGTATGGGATGCGCGCCTCACCTCCGAGCTGATCCTGCTGTTCCTGTATATCGGCTTTATGTCCCTGTATGCTGCGATTGACGAGCCGCGCCGCGCCGCCCGCGCCAGCGCCGTGCTGGCGTTGGTGGGGGTAGTCAATATCCCGATCATCTACTTTTCCGTGAAATGGTGGAATACCCTGCACCAGGGGTCATCCATAACGGCTACCAAAGGTCCTACCATGGCGGCCAGCATGTTCATTGCCATGATGTTGATGGCAATGGCGTTTTGGATGTACACCATCGCCGTGGCGTTGATGCGCGTACGCTGCGAGATTCTGGAGCGGGAGCGCCACGCCGAGTGGGTGGCCGAAGCGATGAGGGGCGCGAAATGAATTTGTCCGAATTCTTTGCCATGGGTGGTTATGGCTTCTATGTGTGGGGTTCCTATGGTGTCACCGCGCTGTGCCTGATTGTCGAAGTGGTGCTGCTGCTGCGCAGAAAACGAACTTTATTGCAGCGCCTGGGTCGTATGAGTCGTGTGACTTCTACAGAGGTTAAAAATGAAATCCAGACATAAAAGACTGGCGTTTATCGTCGCAGGTCTTGCCGGGTTAGGCGGTGCGGCCGCGCTGGTGCTGAACGCTTTCAATGACAACATGGTGTTCTTCTTCAGCCCTACCCAGGTATTCTCCAAGGAATCCCCTGAGGGGCGCAACTTTCGCTTGGGCGGCCTGGTGGAGAAGGGTAGCCTCAAGCGCGAGGACGATGGCCTGACAGTGCATTTTGTAGTGACGGATATGCATAAGGAGATAACGGTCACCTATAAAGGCATTCTCCCCGATCTGTTCCGCGAGGGTCAGGGAGTTGTGGCCCAGGGGCGGCTTAACCCGGACGGGGTGTTTTACGCCGAGGAAGTGCTGGCCAAGCATGATGAAAACTATATGCCGCCTGAGGTGAAAGACGCCCTCGACAAAGGCAAGGCCAAGAACGCCGCCACTCCGACGGGCGCCACGTTAATTACTCAGTAGGGACGGGTTTGAACCCGTCCCCATTCCACAAAGAGGGCACACAATGATTCCAGAGATTGGGCACTTTGCCCTTATTACAGCGCTGTTGATGGCATTGGTGCAGGGTACTTTGCCCATCATCGGCGCGGCGCGCGGCATCCCGCGCTGGATCGGACTGGCCCGTCCCGTGGCGCAAGGGCAGGCGCTGTTTGTGGTGATCGCCTTCGGTTGTTTGGCCTATTCATTTAGCGTCAATGACTTCTCTGTGCAGTATGTGGCCGAGCATTCCAATTCTGCGCTGCCCCTCCAATACCGGTTGGCTGCCGTATGGGGTGGCCATGAGGGTTCGCTGCTGCTGTGGATAACAATTTTGGCGGTATGGACGGTGGCCGTGACCTTGTTCAGCCGCCATCTCCCCGACGATATGGTGGCGCGGGTGATCGGCGTGATGGGGTTGGTCAGCGTCGGTTTTCTGATGTTCACGCTGTTTACCTCGAATCCCTTTAACCGCCTGATCCCCGCCGCGCTCGATGGGCGCGATCTTAACCCGCTGTTGCAGGATTTCGGCTTGATTATCCATCCGCCCATGCTGTATATGGGTTATGTCGGTTTTTCCGTGGCATTCGCCTTTGCCATCGCCGCGCTGCTTTCAGGCAAGCTTGACGCCGCATGGGCGCGCTGGTCGCGGCCCTGGACGACCGTGGCCTGGTCGTTTCTCACCATGGGCATTGCCCTGGGTAGCTGGTGGGCCTATTACGAGCTGGGCTGGGGCGGCTGGTGGTTCTGGGATCCGGTGGAAAACGCCTCGTTCATGCCCTGGCTGGTCGGCACCGCATTAATCCACTCCCTGGCGGTGACGGAAAAACGCGGCAGCTTCAAGAGCTGGACGGTACTGCTGGCGATTTTCGCCTTCTCGTTGAGCCTGCTGGGCACCTTCCTGGTGCGCTCCGGCGTGTTGACCTCGGTGCATTCGTTTGCCTCCGACCCTGCCCGCGGCATGTTCATTCTTGCCTTTCTGGTGATCGTCATTGGCGGTTCACTGGCTCTCTATGCCTGGCGTGCGCCGAAGGTGGGCATGGGCGGCAGTTTCAATGTGGTGTCGCGCGAATCAATGTTGCTCTCGAACAACGTCCTGTTTACGGTGGCCGCAGGTTCGGTGCTGCTGGGCACGCTCTATCCCTTGTTCCTCGAAGCGTTGGATATGGGCAAAATCTCCGTGGGTCCGCCCTACTTCGACACAGTGTTCCTGCCGCTGATGGCGCCGGCGGTATTCATGATGGGGCTGGGGCCGATCGCGCGCTGGAAGCAGGCCAGTCTGCCAGAGTTAGCGGTGCGGCTGAAATGGGCTTTCGTGGTCAGCGCGGTGACGGCGGTGGCCTTGCCGTTCGTGATGGGGCAGTGGTATCCGCTGGTCAGCTTGGGCCTGCTGATGGCCGCTTGGATTATCACCACCTCGGCGCAAAATCTGTGGACTCGGGTCGGCAATCCCCAGGGGTCGGATACTATTGGCTCCAAGTTGGCCGCCCAACCGCGTAGCTATTATGGGATGTTGCTCGCCCATTGTGGCATCGCAATTTTCATCATCGGCGTTACCTTAGTGAAGGGTTACGAGACCGAGAAAGACGTGCGCATGGATATTGGCGACACGACGACCGCCGGCGGCTATACCTTCCGCTTTGATGGCGTGGTGGATGTCGATGGCCCGAACTATACGGCATCGCGGGGTTTTCTCCATGTGAGTAAGGATGGCAAGGATCTGACCGTAATGCATCCAGAAAAGCGCATCTACAACGTGCAGACCATGCCCATGACCGAGGCCGCGATTGATACCGGCCTGTTCCGCGACCTCTACGTGTCGCTGGGCGAGCCGGTGAGCGGCGGGGCATGGAGCGTGCGTATTTATTACAAGCCGTTTGTGGACTGGATTTGGGCCGGGGCCTTCTTCATGGCAATGGGCGGGTTCGTGGCCGTTACCGATCGCCGTTACCGCCTTGCGGCGCGTAAGGCGCGCGCGGGGGCCGCTGAGCCGGAGGGCAAGGTGGCGGTTGCTGCGCCTCCGTCTGCACTGGTAGCTGAAATGGAGAGCAAGTCCTGATGTTCCGGTTGCGTTTTCTTCTTCCTCTGGGCGTTTTTCTCGTCGTGGTGGGTTTTTTCTTTGTAACACTGCGGCAACCGGAAGGTACCCGTGAAGCCTTGCCCTCGCCGCTTATCAACAAGGCCGCGCCGGATTTTCGTCTGACCCAGTTACACGAGCCGAACCAGTTTTTTACACCAGCGGACGCGCGGGGCAAGGTATGGCTGTTGAATGTGTGGGCGTCCTGGTGCGTATCGTGCCGCCAGGAGCACCCAGTCTTGATGGAGTTGTCGCGCGCGGGTCTGGTGCCGATCTACGGACTGAACTATAAGGATAAGCGCGAAGACAGCGTGAACTGGTTGGCGCAGTTTGGTAATCCTTATGTGTTAAGTGCCGTCGATGGTGATGGGCGGGTGGGTATCGACTATGGTGTGTATGGCGCCCCAGAAACCTATGTGATTGATAAAAAAGGGATCATACGCTACAAGCATATCGGCCCTGTTTCGGTGGATGCCTTGCAAAGCAAGATTTTGCCCCTGGTCCAGGAGCTTGAAAAATCATGAAGCATGTTTTATTTGCGCTAATGCTATGTCTTTCACCCCTGGCGGTGCTGGCGGGTGAGGCTCAACTCACGAACAAAGATCCGGCGCTGGAAAAGCGCGTTATGGCACTGTCCGCCGAGCTGCGATGCCTGGTGTGCCAGAACCAGTCGCTGGCGGACTCCCATGCCGAGCTTGCCGCCGATCTGCGCAACGAGGTGCGCGATCTGATGAAGTCAGGCAAGAGCGACGCGGAGGTGGTCGATTACCTGGTGGCGCGCTATGGTGATTTTGTGCGCTACCGCCCGCCGATGAATACGACGACAGCCCTGCTGTGGTTCGGACCCTTGATCCTGGCCGTGATAGGGGGGGGCGTATTATTTTTTAACCTGATGAAGCGGCGGCGGCGCGTTGCCGAGACCGCTTTGACTGATGAAGAGCGTAAACGTGCAGCAGCACTGTTGAATGATGGGGCGGGAGAGACTAAGGCATGACGGTATTTTGGATTGTGGCGGCGTGTTTTATTATCGCCGCCCTGCTTTTTGTATTACCCCCCCTGTTGTACCGAGTGGACAAGGATAAGAAAGAGGTAGTTGAACGCGAAGTTATCAACACCTCGATCTACCGCGATCAGCTTGCCGAGCTGGAGCGCGACCTGCGTAATGACATGGTCGAGCCGGAGCAATATGCCCAGGGCCGTCGTGAGCTGGAGCGGCGTCTGTTGGAGGATGTCACAACACAGCCTGGCACTGCGCCGCTTCCAGTCTCGGTCATGCCGCGTTCCAGCCGTGCTACCGCGATTGTGTTGGGTCTTGCCCTGCCATTGTGCGCCGTGCTTCTGTACGTCAAATTCGGCAGTCCCAATGCCCTTGGGCCGCAGCCGGTGGCCAGTGCCGACGCTACAGCGGCAGGACAGCATTCCGATGCGCCCGAACAGATCAAGGCGATGATCGGAAAGCTGATTGATCGTCTGAAAAAGAATCCGCAGGATCCCGAAGGCTGGGCCGTTCTGGGGCGGTCATTGTATGCCCTGGGGCGTTTCGACGAGGCCACTGAGGCTTTCTCAAAATCGGTTGCCATGGTGCGCACCGATGCCCAGCTTCTGGCGGATTATGCCGATTCAATGGCGATGGCCAACGGCGAGCGTCTGGATGAGCAGTCCATTGCATTGATACGCGAAGCCTTGAAGATAGACCCCAATAACCAGAAGGCGCTATGGCTGGGGGGTACGGCGGATTTCGAAGCGGGGAACTTCTCCAGCGCGGTTGCCCACTGGGAGCGTTTGTTGAAGCTTTTGCCGCCTAACTCCGATGTCTCGCGCACCATGGCGGCGAACATCGAAGAGGCGCGCGGCCTGGCCTCTGGCAAACCACCGGGCATGCCCGCAATGTCCGGCAATGCCGATGCTGTACCAAATGATGCCGGAACGGCTGCTCCCGCCGCCACTGTATCCGGTATGGTGAATATTGCCCCCGCGCTTGCGGCCAAGAGCGCACCCACCGATACGGTATTTATCTTTGCCAGGGCGGCGCAGGGTCCGCGCATGCCGCTGGCGATCATGCGTGCCCAAGTCAAGGATTTGCCGTTATCGTTTACGTTGGATGATTCCATGGCGGCAATGCCGACCATGAAGCTGTCCGGTGTGCCGGAAGTCGTGGTCGGGGCGCGCATCTCAAAGTCAGGCGACGCCATGCCGCGTGCGGGCGACTTGCAGGGCAGCAGCCAGGTAGTGAAGGTAGGCAGCAGCGCTGTTAAAGTGGTGATTGACTCGGTAGTGCCTTAGAGCCGGTTCAAGATCTCGCTGAAGGGCGCATTGCGGCACACCCTGGGTTGCCCTCAGTTTACCCTGAAAACCGCAGATGTACGCCACAGAGAACACAGAGGTGATTGCGGGGGGCATGGTTTTTCTCTGCGAGCTCCGTGGCTAACCGCTTTTTATTATGTTGGAACGATGATTCACGCAATAAGCAGATTGTGTATCGTATTGATGCCATTGCTGCTTATTGCGGCTTGTGATCGGCAAACCGCTGCCGTGGATGTCGCGGCAGCGGCAAAACCCTTTCCCTCCGTATCCTTCTCATCGCTGGATGGCGCCGCCATATCCTCGGACTCCTACCGTGGCAGGCTGGTGGTGCTGAACATCTGGGCGACCTGGTGTTCACCTTGCCGCCGCGAGATGCCCGATCTGGAGCGTTTGGGCAAGGCGCTCGACCCGCAACGCTTCGCGGTCATCGGTTTGTCCGCTGACGAAGATGAGCACGTAGTGCGCGAATACCTCAATGATAAAGGTTTGACCTTCGCCCGTTTCATCGACAAGGATTTGAAAATCATCCGCGACCGGCTGGGCATTTCAGTTTATCCCGCCACCGTGCTTATCGCCCCGAATGGCATGCTGATCGGCCAGGTAATTGGTCCGCGTGAATGGCACAGCCCCGCGATGATCAGGCTTCTGGAGGACGCCTATCAGGGCAAGGCTGTGAAATTGGACGAGATGCCCTTGGCGAGGGGTTAACACGGCTGCCTAACTCACGTAAGTATTGTAAGTGTCCCGCCTGTTTTTATCCCGGATTGTCCATTAGGTGAAATAGGGCACACAACGTCGTTCGTGGTGAGCTTGTCGAACCATGAACGGCCCTTCGACAGGCTCAGGGCGAACGGTTTTGGGGCTAACGGACAATCAGGGGTCTGCTCGAACAAACCCTACCCCCGCCCAGCCCCCCGTCAAGGACACCACTGAAGCGCTCGCTCTGTGGAGCGCCGTTCAGTAGGCGGTCTTGCTCAATCAGTATTTCCCTGAGCCGTGCCGGGCTGTTACTATTGCTATTGCGACGGATTTACGTGTTTATTGAGGGAGGGCACTACAGTATGATGCGCTTTGATTCAAGTTTTATAATTCCAGTCAAATCCCTTTTTATTCAGCATATTAAACGACAAGCCGTGCTTGTCGTGGGGGGCGTTCTGGCGTTGATGGGTTGGAGTGGCATGGTTCATGCCGCGGACCCCGGCAATGGCGGAAAAATCTATGCAACGCACTGCTCAAGCTGTCATGGCGAGGATGGTGCCAGCACCATGCCCGGCACGCCGGATTTCTCCCGGCGCGAACGGTTGTTTAAACCGGACACGGCGCTGCTCATTAGTATCCGCGATGGCATAAGCGTTATGCCTGCCTATAAGGGGCTGCTGACGGATCAGGAGATTCTGGACATCGTCGCCTATCTGAGAACCATCCGGTAATGCATTTCCTGCATCCCCCTTTGTGTGCCGCGCTGCTCGCGGCATTGACAGTTTCCGCCTGCTCCAGCGCGCAAGACAATGCGCCCGCCAAGCCTGGCCAGGCGGCTAACCCGGCGAGCGCGCCTCAGACCGCGCCACGGGACCTCCTGAGCAATAATGTCCAGCACGCGAATGACCAGCGCGTGCTGGAAAACTTTGGCGTGGGCGATGATGCCTACGTGCGGGCACTGGCGGTTGATCCTGAAAAAAACAGCCTCTGGGTAGGCACATCATTGGGCGTGCATGAGGTTGACCTGGCGAGCCGCGATGTGCGCAATACCTTCACGCGCGAGGCAGGGCTGGCCAATGAATATGTCTTTGACATTATGGTGGACAGCAAGGGAAACAAGTGGTTTGGCACCAATGGCGGCGGCGCCTCGCGCTATAACGACGGCAAGTGGAAGACCTACTTCCCCATGCACGGCCTTGCCGACTACTGGGTGTATTCGTTCGGCGAGCAAAGCGACGGCACAGTCTGGATAGGCACGTGGTACGGCGTCAACCGTGTCGACGCCAAAACGGGTGAATTCAAGACCTATCTCAAGGAGCTGGTCAACGAGTGGGTCTACGGCATCGGTGTTGATGCGCAAGACCGGGTATGGTTCGGCACGGAGGGTGGCGTCTCGATGTTTGACGGGAAGACCTGGACAGCCTGGACGCACAAGGATGGCTTGGGTGCGCCGAATGCCGATAATCTTCCCGTGAGTTCGAACACGGGCCTGGGGACGCGGGCGCGGCATGATTTGAGCGTTGCGATGGAAGGCAAGCCTACCTATAACCCCGGCTATGTATTCTGCATTCATGTCGGCCCGGACAATACTGTGTGGGCGGGCACCTGGGGCGGCGGCGTCAGCCATTTTGACGGGGCGCGCTGGACCAATTACACCGTCAAGGATGGACTTGCCGGGAACATTGTGTTCAGCATCGCCCAGGATAAAGACGGGGTGTTGTGGTTTGGCACGGATCATGGCTTGACACGTTATGACGGCAAAAACTGGCGCACTTTTACGCGGGGTGAAGGTCTTATCAATGATAGTGTCTACGCCGTTGCTGCTACCAGGGACGGCGAGGTATGGGTGGGAACCAAGGGCGGTGTAGTGCGCATTGGGTATCCTTCGAAACAGGCAAAGACAGGCGGGTAAATGAAGCTTGATTACAAAGGTTGGGCGGTCATCGTTCTTGTCGGCGGCGGTTTGTTGGCGGGTGCCTATGCTGTGGGGCAGAAACAGGGCGGCAAAACAACTGAGGCGGTTGATTCCACCGCGCAGGGTTCGGCAGCCGGAGGCGTAATCAATACAGCTGCCGCGCAAACCCCGCCCAATCTGTCAGCGGGTGCCGCCACGGCAGGCAATGGCAAATTTACCCATTTCCGTGTTGGCAATCGCAACGTCAAAGGTATATTTGCCGACGGCGACATCGTGTGGATCGGCACCTCCGGCGGCGTGATCCGCTATGACGTCAAAACCGACAATTTCAGGATTTTTGACAATAAGACCAAGGGGTTGCTTTCCAATGGCATTTTCCATGTGAGCAAAGTGAATGACTGGATCGTGGCAGGCACCTACGGCGGCGGCCTGTCTATTTACGACCAGAAGGCTGACCAGTGGAAAAACCTGAACATCCCCAATGGCTTGGCCGATCAGTTCGTCTACGATGTGGTGAAGGTGTCCAATGGCGATGTGTGGATAGCTACCTGGTCCGGTGCAAACCGTGTGCGCGGCGGGGCGCTGATGGATCCGTCAAAGTGGGAAAGTTTCACCGTTGAAAACACCAAAGGGGGCTTGCCCAACCCCTGGGTGTACGGTGCTGAAGAAGGCAAGAATGGCGAGATGTGGTTTGCCACCGAGGATGGCTTGGCCCGCTACAAGGACGGCAAATGGCAGAACTGGCAGCATGAAGAGGGCCTGGGCGCGCCGCTGGAGGCAGTGCGTGACGCCATCCAGTTCAACAATGACCCTGCCAAGTCCTCGTCGCACCATGCGCAACAGAAAGCCGAGCAGGGCTTGCAGAATGTGGATATCGCCTACAATCCAAATTATATCATTTCGCTCAAGGTGGATCGGCAAGGCATAGTCTGGTGCGGCACGTGGGGCGGTGGCCTTGCGCGTTTCGATGGCAAGACATGGCGCAACTTCACCACCGCAGACGGCCTGCCGGCCAATCATATCTTCATGTTGTACCTCGACCCGCAGGGCAAATTGTGGGCGGGAACGAATAAAGGCCTGGCCAGGCTTAATGACGACGGCAAGAGTTTCACCGTGATGACTACGGCCGATGGACTGTATGCCGATAACGTGTTTTCCATGGCTACCGCAACGGATGGCAGCCTGTGGGTCGGCAGTTTTGGTGGCGTGGCCCATCTTGTCGGGCAACAACGTTAACGGGGATAGCATCTCAAACGCCATGGGAGGGGCTGATCCACGAAAAACACGAAAGGCACGAAGGAACCTCTGATTAATCCAGAGATTCTGCGACACATCGATGTGTCGCCTTACTTTATCCCAAATGAACAATCTGGGATGAAGCTTTTGCGTGCTTTTCGTGGACGGTGCGTGTCATCAATTACTAATAAAACCAAGAAATTTGCCGACATACTCCTATACAGCAATATTGTTGTGTTTTTATGCGGCCTGCCCAGGGATAAAAATTTTGTTGCAGATGATCAACCAATGTAACCAGGGTGTCGGCTCATGAAGAGCCTTGGTACCCGTCTTGCGTTGGTTATATCCAGCGTCTTGCTTTGCCTGATGTTTGCCGCCAATCTCTGGTTGGAGCGGCAACTGACAGAGGCTATTTATGAGGAAGAAAGGGCGCAGGCGGAAAGCCACGCCAAGACCCTGCTCGCCAGTCTGCAGACCTTGATGTTGAATGGCCAGGGTACGCTCGCCCGTGAATGGCTGGATCGCATGCACGGAATAGCGGGCATCGTTGATATCGAGGTCTTGCGCCGTAATGGTCAGGAGGCGTTTAGCGATCTTGCCACAGTTAAACTGGTCAATCAGTATCTCAACATCCCGCGTTTTCAGCGTGAAGCAAACCCTCCCCATGACCCTTCTCCCCCGCCCATGGATATCTTCCAGAGGGCGCTGAAGGGTGAGTTCGTCGTTGATCGCAAGGCGGACTCGATGACTGTCATGATGCCGATACCCGTCAAAACGGAATGTCTGGCCTGTCATGGCTATGAAGACGCGCCGTTGCGCGGGATATTGAAGCTCACTCTTTCCTCCGAGGCCGCCGAAGCGCGCCTCCAAAGTATGCGCAACAACCTTTGGATGATTTCAACCCTGATGGTGGCGTTGATCGGTATAGTGATGTGGACAGCGTTGCGGCTTAGTGTGCTGCGTCCGATCAGTGCCTTGCGTGATGCAATCGTGCGGGTCGGCCAGGGGGAACGCAACACCAAGCTGCCGGTGCTGCATAAAGACGAGCTTGGCGAAGTGGCGACGGTATTCAACCGCATGCAGAATGACCTGCAGGCGTATGAGGCGCGTATCCGGGCGGTGACAGACAACGTGCTGGACGCCATTATCACCATCGACGAACGCGGCATTATCGAGTCTGTCAACTTGGCGGTGGAAAAGATCTTTGGTTATGCCCCGCATGAATTGCTCGGTCAGAATGTCAGCAGGCTGATGCCTGAACCTTACCGCAGCATGCATGATGAATATCTTGGGAACTATCTCCGCACCGGTAACGCCCGGATAATCGGCGGGCGGCGTGAGCTGGTAGGGATGCGCAAGGACGGTTTTATATTTCCTATCGATATTGCCGTGTCCGAAATGAGAGTGGCTGGGAGCCGTCGTTTTATCGGTATCGTCCGCGACATCACCGAGCGCAAGGAACAGATGGCGGCACTCGAATATCAAGCGCTGCACGATGCATTGACCAGTCTGCCGAACCGTACTTTGCTTTCGGATCGTTTGTATCAGGCCATACTCCGCGCGCAACGCGAAGGTGTGCAATTAGCGCTGGTTCTGACCGATCTTGACCGCTTCAAGGAGATCAATGATACCCTCGGCCACCAGAATGGCGATCTGATCTTGCAGCAGGTTGCCCAGCGCTTGCGCAATGCACTGCGCGAGTCCGATACCATCGCCCGTCTCGGTGGTGACGAGTTTGCAATATTGCTGCCCACGGCGGACCTTGCCCTGTCCACTCAAATTGTGAGAAAACTGGCGGCCGTACTTGAAGAACCCTTTATGATTGAAGAGCAGAGCTTGCACGTGGCGGCGAGTTTCGGCATTGCCTTGTATCCTGACCATGGCGCGGATGAGGATGCATTGATGCGGCATGCGGATGTGGCAATGTATATCGCCAAAAGAGCCAATCTGGGCTATGCCATTTATGACCCGGCAAAGGATCAGCACAGCCTGCGCAATCTGGCATTAATGGGCGACCTTCGTGCCGCCATCGACAATGGTGATCTGATTCTTTTTTATCAGCCTAAAGTGAATCTAGCGACTGGAAAGGTGGTAGGGGTAGAAGCGCTGGTTAGATGGCGTCACCCGCGTCATGGGCTGATGTTTCCGGATAGTTTTATTCCGTTAGCCGAACAGATCGGCCTGATCAACCCCCTGACTTACTGGGTTGTGGGGGAAGCGCTCAGGCAATGCCGGATCTGGAATGAAAAGGGCATCATGCTCAGTGTCGCCGTGAATCTGTCTGCGCGGAATCTGCTGGATATCCAACTTCCTTTTCATATTGACGCCCTTTTTTCCGGGGCTTGCAAGCAAGCTAATCGTCTGGTGCTGGAAATTACCGAAACCGCTGTGATGGCAGACACTGCCCGCGCGCTTGCAGCACTGGCCAGCCTGAGAGAGATGGGCGTGAAACTTTCTATCGATGATTTTGGTACTGGTTATTCTTCGCTGTCTTATCTCAAGCAATTGCCAGTGCATGAACTGAAGATCGACAAGTCATTTGTGTTGGGCATGGCAGTGGATGATAACGACGCGGTGATTGTGCGCTCCACTATCGATTTGGCGCACAATATTGGCCTCGCTGTAGTTGCCGAGGGGGTCGAGGATAAAGCCACTTATGACTTGCTGACAAGACTAGGTTGCGATGTCGCCCAAGGGTACTACATCAGCCGACCCATTCCTGCAGAGGAGCTCGAGCGCTGGCTGGTGGAGTCGTGCTGGGGGCTGGAGAGTTAGGTTTTGTAGCGTGCGCTATACCCATAAAGGGGGCAATGTGCGCACCATTTTGGAACTACTTGCCAGAAACGTCATTGCCAGGATTGACGTCGGTGGCCTGTGCATCAGAAGTGCCGTCTTCGCCGTCAGCCTCTGGCGCGGGCACGAACATGCGTGAAAAGAAGACGCCGACCTCAAACAGCAGCCACATGGGAATCGCCATCATGGTTTGCGAGATGACATCCGGCGGTGTTAGCAGCATTCCGAGCACGAACGCGCCGACAATGACGTAGCGGCGTGCTGCGACCAATTGATCCGGCGTGACTATCCTTGCCCACACCACCAGGATAGTGGCGATGGGCACCTCGAAGGCCATGCCGAAGGCAAAGAACATGATGAGCACGAAATCCAGATACTTACCAATATCGGTCATCACCGCCACGCCCACAGGCGCCGCGCCGACCATGAAGCCGAACACCATCGGGAACACCACGAAATAGGCGAACGCCATGCCAGCGTAAAACAGCAGCACGCTGGAAACCAGCAGCGGAATCATCATGCGGCGTTCGCGCTGGTACATGGCGGGGGCGATAAAGCCCCATAGCTGGTGCAGTGCCACGGGCATGGCAATGAATACCGCTGTCATGAAGGCGAACTTGAAGGGGATCAAAAACGGCGAGACGACTTCCGTGGCAATCATGGTGCCGCCTGCCGGAAGATTTTTCAGTAAAGGACTTGCCAGCAGGCTATAGAGATCGTTGGCGAACGGCACCAGCCCCAGAAAAATCACTGCCACGGCGGCGAGTACACGCAGCAGCCGGTCGCGCAGCTCAATCAGGTGCGCGGTAAACGGCTGTTCAGGCGATGGGGGGTAATTATGTAGGGGTTTTTGAGGCATTGTCCGCCTGGCTGATGGCCGTCAGCGTCTGATCGGCGGAGGCTGTGTTGATGATATTGGCCGTGACTGTAACGCCGGGGTTGTCGGCATGCTGAACCACGGGGACAGCGGGTTTGGTGGTGTCAACATTCTTATAGCGTTCCACCAGTTCCGTCTGTTCGGCAAGAAGACGTTTCAGCTCGTCGGCCTTATACGCCTCGCGCTCAATTTCGGTTTTGACCGCATTAGCGAAATGGCGCATTTTACCCGTCCATTTTCCTACGGTACGTATCATGGCAGGAAGGTCTTTCGGCCCTATGACCAGCAACGCGACCACGCCGACCACGACGATCTCCCAAAAACCTATATCAAACATGGTGTTGCCAAAACGTCGGCTAGAGCCTAAGCCTTTTCTTTAGTGTGGGTAACGGCGTCGCTATCAATCACGCGATTGGCGTCACTCTGCTGGATTTTCTCGGCATTGCTTTTGGTGGTAGTCTCCGCCTCAGCCTCGCCTTCACGCACGGCGCTACGGAAGCCCTTCACTGCACCGCCGAGGTCACCACCAATGCTGCGCAATTTTTTCGTGCCAAACAGCACGACAATGATGAGCAGAACTATCAACAACTGCCATATGCTAATACCGCCGATACCCATGATTGCTTCTCCAAATCTTCTGGTTACGTCATCTTCATATCTTAAGAACCCCGCGGATGGAGGGAGTTCTTAAGGTATACCCTAGAAAGGAAGCCGTGCTACTTGGCTTCCCTTTTTGCTTTTTCCTCCACCCCGGAGATCCCGAAGCGGCGCTGTAATTCCTGGAGTACATCCTCCGGTTTCAAGCCTTGATGTGCCAGCAGCACAAGCGTATGAAACCACAAATCGGCGGTTTCATAAACAACCTGCCGGTTATCTCCGCCCTTGGCCGCGATGACCGTCTCGGTGGCCTCTTCGCCGATCTTCTTGAGGATGCTGTCCAACCCCTTGGCATAGAGTCCTGCAACATAGGAGCTGTTCGGGTCGGCGCCCTTGCGATCTTCCAGTATCTGCGCCAGCCGCCCCAGGACGTCGTTTTCCACATTATTCCTCGCATCATTCATGACGAAGATCCATTGTGCTCTTCACGGGTACGCCGTAGATTTCTGACGCCTGCTTGATCACGGGTTCTACCGTTACCCATCCGCCATTCTGCAGGCGCTTGAAAAAGCAGTTGTGGCGTCCTGTATGACACGCAATTCCGCCCTTTTGTTCAACTGTCATCAATAGTACATCGTTATCGCAGTCGAGGCGGAGGTCGTTGACGAGCTGCTCATGGCCCGATTCTTCACCCTTGCGCCACAGTTTGCCGCGGGAACGCGACCAGTATACAGCCTTGCCGGTTTTTTCAGTCAAGTCGAGCGATTCGCGGCTCATCCAGGCGAACATCAGCACCGTTCCGCTGCCCGCCTCCTGAACGATCACCGGCACCAGTCCATCGGCGGTCCACTTGATCTCATCTAGCCACTGTTCGTTCATGTTTTGAAGTTACGCCTTACACGTGCCGCTGTGTCTTCGCAGGGACCCAAATATTTAGTATATACGAGCCGCCTGCCGAACACGAGGCCGACGATCGCCATGCTGTCTATCGTGTTGCAGTGCCAATCCCGGCCCTTCTCAGCAAATCCACTGCGAAATTGATAGGGATGGCGTAAGTGATGCCGCTGGGTTTTTCAATGACGGTTTCCTTGGTTTCCTTGACAAACACCGAGTTGACCACGCCGATCACCTCGCCGGTATCAGGGTGATAAAGGGGGCTGCCGCTGCTGCCTGGGTAGGCGGTGGCGTCGAGCTGGAAGACATCGTAAGGTGATTGCAGGCGCTTGATCATCTTGGGGTTTAGCTGGCTTGACCCGTCAGTGGGGGTGGCAACCGGAGTAATCGCCGAGATCAGCCCGCGGTGGCTTACGGGATGCAGCCCTAGTACGGCCCCGATGGGGAATCCGGTGAACGCGTAGAGTTCGCCTTCCCGCACCCGGTCGGAATCGCCGAGTTTGAGCGGGGTTAGCGGCGCGCCGGATATTTTCAGCAGGCTCACGTCATGTTCCTGGTCCTCGGCGACGATGGTCAGTTCGCGCGAGCTGGTGGAGTTGCGCTCGCCCACAAACAGTGCCAGCGTCTCCTTAGCTTCGGATGAGAGGTTCCGGGCGATGACGTGCGCGTTGGTTAGCACATAACTGCCATCGCCCACCACAAAACCGGTACCCATGAATTTTCCGGGGGGGCGGCGCGTCAACTGTAGTGTGCCGATACCTACAATGCTGGGTTTTATCCGTTCGATGGTGGTGGGCAAGGCTGTCTCTGGGCTAGCGGCATGGGATGCTGGGGCGAAAAAGGCCGCCGCCATGCAGACGAGCATACCGCCCCACATCGGCCAGCCTTGCTGCCGATGGTTAAAGCCTTTTCTTGCCATGCCTTGGAGTCTCCCTTGTCGATTGTTGTCATCGCAACAACAAGCAGCCGTCAGATGTGTATAAAAGCTATTATAATCGTCTGGTGCCGGAATATTTAGGGATATTTGGGGTAACGTTGGACGTGAGGACAGTTTGTCAGCGGGAGGGGTAGTATGCGTTTTGATTGTTTGACCAGTGACCCTATCCCCTTGCGACAGCCCGGTGGGAATTGGAAATGACTCGTGTCATCACCGTGCCGATTTGGTTGGCGTTGTGCGCCAGCCTTGTCTTTTCACTTCATATTCAGGCGGATGTATTCGAGGGTTCTCCCGGTAACTACCGTGAACTGCTCAAGGGGCTTAAACCCGGAGACACGTTATTGCTGGCGCCAGGCGAGTATCGGCAGGGTTTGCCAGTGCATAACCTCAGCGGCGAGAAAGAGAGTCCGATAATTATTTCCGGCCCGAAGAGTGGACCGCGTCCAATCTTTTTTGCCAGTCCTGAGCGTAATACCGTCAGTATCGTCAACGCCAGCTTTGTTACGATTCGCAATCTGGAGTTGAATGGGCAGGGTTTGCCGGTAGATGGTGTGAAGGCGGAAGGCCATGCGGAATGGACTCACCACATTACGCTGGAAAACCTCATAATCCGAGGCCATGACAATAACCAGCAGACAGTGGGCATATCCACCAAATGCCCTGCCTGGGGTTGGGTAATCCGCGGCAATGTAATCAGCGGGGCGGGCACTGGCATGTATCTGGGCAACTCCGACGGCAGTGATCCTTTCGTGGACGGTTTAATCGAGCGCAATGTTATTGCCAATACCACGGGCTATAACCTCCAGATTAAACATCAGCAGGTGCGGCCGGAGATGCCCGGCATCCCCACGGGCAAAAGCACAACCATCATCCGCCACAATGTTTTCATCAAGGAGGAGGGTGGCGCGAAGGGGCCGATGGCGCGCCCCAATGTGCTGGTGGGGCACTGGCCGCTTGAAGGTGCCGGGTCAGAGGATATGTATCTCATCTATGGCAATTTCTTTTACCAAAATCCCGACGAGGCGTTATTTCAGGGTGAAGGCAATGTCGCGCTGTACAGTAACCTGATGGTCAATGCCCACGGGGACGCGGTTAATATCCAGCCCCATAACGACATCCCTCGCGCGGTGAGTGTGTTCTACAATACAGTTGTCGCTACTGGCTCGGGGATCAAGGTGCAAACACGGGCCGATAAGCAGGCAGGGCTCCAGCGAGTGGCGGGCAACGCCATTTTTGCCGGCATCCCGTTGGCAGGTGGCATTCAGGAGGCCAATATTATGGACAGCTTTGCAGCGGCATCAAGATATTTGTCACGTCCGTTTGCCCCGCTAGGTGAGCTGGACCTTTACCCCAAACCCGGAAAACTGCAAGGTGAGCCGATGCCTATACGTGTTTTTAATGCTTTCCCCGAGTGGAATCGGGACTTCAACGACCGCCCGCGGAAAGGAAATTTTCGTGGTGCCTATGGTGGTGAGGGAGTAAATCCGGGCTGGCGGCTGGCGGCGGCTCCAAAACCCTATGACTTGAGGGGCGGCCCGGCCAAGCGGGGTTCGTCAATCAATCATATAGAGACACCATGAGAGGACCAAGCCAAGCCTCATCAGCAGGTGTTGCGCAACAACATCGCCGCAGCTTTGCTGTAGTGGGGCTGATGTATGCCTTGTTCGTAGTCTATGGGAGCTTGGTGCCCCTGGATTATCATCCCAAGTCTTTTGCATCTGCCTGGGATGAGTTTCTTCACATTCCTTATCTGCAACTCGGCATCGCCTCCAGAGCCGATTGGGTTGCAAACATTGTCCTCTATATTCCGCTCTCCTTGCTCGCCTTTGCTTCGGTGACGCGCAACCGCGAGACTGCTTTCCTCCGGACGGTAAAGGCGCTTGTGATATTTTCGGGCTGTCTGCTGCTGGCCATTGGGGTGGAATTTGCCCAGCTTTATTTTCCAGCGCGCACTGTTTCCAAGAACGATATTATTGCCGAGACTATCGGCATTATTATCGGGATATCTTTTTGGGGCGTGGCGTCGCGGCGGTTGAACACGCTATGGCAGGAGATCAAATCCCGCGGCCCTGCCGCTATGCGCGCAGGCCTCATTTTTTACGCGCTGGCTTATCTCGCCGCTAGCCTGTTCCCCTATGATTTTGTTGTCTCTTTCGCTGAGCTTTCGGCCAGGCTAGCCAAGGGGCGCGACAGTCTCTTCATTTCACCTGAATATTGCACCGCCATTCTGCCCTGCATGACAAAATTTGCGCTGGAATTCATGGCGGTTATACCTCTTGGCATACTGATTGGTGAAATGCTCAAGAGCTCCCGCCGCCCCGTTACCGGAATCGCAATGACCTGCGGCGCCATCCTGGGGTTTGTCATTGAGGGCACGCAGATCTTTCTCGGATCCGGTGTGTCTCAAGGGGTTTCCGTTCTCACTCGCGCAATGGGCATGTCAGCTGGTGCTTTTCTGTTTAGCAATATTAGCCACGGCACACTCGGATATCTTAAGCCGCACGCGAGACTCATCATTATCATCATAGTGCTGCCCTACTTGGGCGTGCTGGCCATGCTCATCGGTTGGTTCCAAAATCAGCCGATGAGCATGGCGGAAGGGTTAAACCGGCTGAATACTGTCCACTTTCTGCCCTTCTATTATCATTATTACAGCACCGAGCAGGCTGCCCTGATTAGCTTGATGCAAACCACGGCCGTATATGCGCCAATAGGACTCGGATACTGGGGATGGATACTGGGAATGCGCTATGGGATCTATGCTGGTAGCGCCATTATCGCCGGGATCTTAGGCGGGCTTGTATCATTTGCCGTGGAGGCATCGAAGCTATTTCTTTCCGGAGAACATCCTGATCCCACTAATGTTTTGATAGCTATAATGGCATCCGCCATGACATACAGAATAGCAGTGTGGCTGACTAAATGGTCTGCGGGCCAGAGAGCAGCGACGGCTCGGGCAAATCAGGCCCGGAGGCAGGGTAGAGCCTGTCTGTGAATAAATCATCCCTGCGTTGCTGCCCCAAAACACGCCAGGCAAGGCGCGAGGCGCGAAGTTTGGTTGTTCCAAATGAGCGGCGAGCAACGCCGCATGGCGTGTTTTGGGGCGCAACCCGGAGGGACGGGGCCGGTTTTGCGCAGTGCGGCGTCACGCTTCGCTCATGTGCGACAGGCACACTACGCTCAGCCTTCCTTGCCCTGCGCAAAACCGGCCTCCGTCGCAGGGATGATTTATTCACAGACAGGCTCTAACCCCGGACAGGCCATCAACGGGCGGGGAAGAGCAAGCGGCCCATCAATAAATGAGTGATGGCCAAAACGGGCCATACCTGCGCCATGAGAGAAGCAAGTCCCGTGACATTGAGGGGGTTGCCCCGGATGAGCGGCCAGGCAGGTAAGGCAATCCCCCCAGGCTGGACGATAATCGCGTCGATCAACTGCACAGCAACGAAAGAGATCAAAACGGCAAGGGCAGCGCCGCAAGGCTGCTTTTTACTCCTGTGCTGAATAACAAGCAAGAGTATCAGCCCCATACCCAGCCCTGCCAACGCCTCCACGGAAATAAGTCGTGCCAGAACCGGCAGCTTGAGAAATATCGCCGCAGCGAAGAACTTGAACAATACGGCAGCGGTAAACAAGGCAACAGATACAGGCATCATGCGGTGGCGGGGGCTGATCAACGTCGCGGTGAACAACCCCAATCCGGCAATTTCCAGCATAAAAATCAGTATTTTCTGGAATTGGATACGAGATATATCAGGTGGCGCTTCCCAAAAAGGGGTGAACCCTGTGTGAAGATTTCCGGCGACTAAAGAGGGGGTTTGCAAACTAAGCTGAGATAACGCCCATAACCCGAGCAATGCAATTCCAAGATTGACCCACCACCCTGGAAGAAACCACCGTTTACGCCACGCGAACAAGAGAGATCCAGGCCAGCGATGACCTTCGGTCACTCTTGCTACAAATGCGCCCGCAAATGCACCGGCAGTGTTGGTAAGAACATCAAGATTGGAGGGGTTGCGGCCAGGCAGAAAATTTTGCAGTATCTCCATCAAAAGACTCAACAGCAGGCCCGCCGTGGCCACCCACCACACCGCATAACGTAGCCTCATCCGGGTCCGCAGCACTGACGCCAGCAAGAACCCGAAAGGAAGATAGACCAGGATATTGGTGGTGATATCGGTACGTGTCGCATAACGCGGCCATGAGGCAATCAAAAATGCAAGGAAGTGCTCGCCAGGTACTCGCCAGGCAGTTGCGGGATAAAGGCTGCCGGCGATAAGCAGCGCAAGATAACTCCACAGGGACAACAGCAATAACGCCCAGCGCCAAGAGCTGCGTGTATCGTTGGAGCGGAAAGGGCGGTTCATATTAGTTTTAAACACAGCTTGCGTAATGCTTTGAGTGTACCAAACGATGTGGTTCCTCTCTACACATCATGAGGGCGCAGGGTGGCGTTCACGCAATCTTACGACCGAATCCCATATCCCCTGTTGAGCAGGTGCAGTGCAAATCCGAACAATCCCGCGATAAAGCCCAGGATGGCCGCATAGGCCACGCCCAGATTGACATCCGATACCCCCAGCAAGCCATAACGAAAGGCGTTGACCATGTACAGGATGGGATTGGTCAGCGAGATAGACTGCCAGAAGGGCGGCAGCATGGCGATGGAATAGAACACGCCGCCCAGGTAGGTGAGCGGTGTCAGCACGAAAGTGGGGATCACGGAAATGTCGTCGAAGCTCTTGGCGTAAATCCCGTTAATAAAACCCGCCAGCGAGAACAATATGCTGGTGAGCACCAGTACTGAACACGCAACCCACAGGCTGTGCAGCGGGATGGGGGTAAAGAACAGCGCCACCACCGTCACGGCCACACCTACCGCCAGACCGCGCGCCAGCCCCCCACCGATGAATCCAAGCAAAATTAGATAATTGGGCACCGGCGCCACCAGCATCTCTTCGATATTGTGCTGAAACTTCGAGCTGTAGAAGGACGACACCACATTGGCGTAGGAGTTGGTTATCACGGTCATCAGGATCAGCCCCGGCACGATGTACTCCATATAGCGGAAGCCGTGCACGTCGCCCACCTGGCTACCGATAAGGCGGCCGAAGATCACGAAATACAGTGCCGTGGTAATCATCGGCGGCAGGATGGTCTGGATCCAGATACGCGCGAAACGCAATACCTCCTTGACCAGGATCGCCTTGAAAGCGACATACTGCTCGCGCCCGTTCATGCCGCATCTTCCTTGCTGCCGACCAGGCCGATAAACAGCTCCTCCAGCCGGTTGGTTTTGTTGCGCAGACTGCCCACCTCGATGCCCTGCGCGGAGAGCGCGGCGAACAGCGTATTGATATTGGCGTCGCGCGATACTTCCACCTCCAGCGTGAGATCATCAACGCGGCATGTTGCAAAACCGGGAAGATCTGGCGTGACATCCAGCGGGCGCGCCAGATCAAGTACCAGCGTGTGCGAGTTCATGCGATTGAGCAACTGGCGCATGCTGGTGTTTTCAACGATGCGCCCATTATCAATAATGGCGATGTTACGGCACAGCCGCTCGGCCTCTTCCAGGTAGTGTGTGGTGAGGATGATGGTCGTTCCCGCTGCATTGATCTCGCTGAGAAAGCTCCACATCGAGTGACGGATCTCGATATCCACCCCCGCCGTCGGCTCGTCGAGAATCAGCAAACGCGGCTCGTGAACCAACGCCCGAGCAATCATTAAACGTCGTTTCATACCACCCGAAAGCATGCGCGCCTGATCGTGGCGCCGCTCCCACAATCCAAGCTGAGTCAGATAACGCTCCGCGCGCTCGCACGCCAAACGGCGCGGGATGCCGTAATACCCCGCCTGATTAACCACAACCTCCACCACCGGCTCGAAGATGTTGAAATTGAACTCCTGCGGCACCAGCCCGATGCACGCCTTGGCGGCCGCCAGATCGGTGTCGATGTCATGGCCGAACACCTGCACCGTGCCGCCGGTCTTGTTGACCAGTGAAGAAACAATCCCGATAGTGGTGGACTTGCCCGCGCCATTGGGCCCCAACAGCGCAAAGAAATCCCCCGGCGCTACTTCCAGATCAATACCGTGCAGGGCAGTGATGCCGTTTTTGTAGACCTTGGTGAGATTATGCAGGGAAAGGGCTGGAATCATGGTGTTGGGGTGATGAGTTTGTGATTAATGAAAGAGGGGCGTAATTGTAGCATGGACTGAGGTAGTTGCCCCGAGGCGGGGGATGAGTGTAGTGAAGTACAGTAACATACTGAATCTCATATCAAGATTCGTTGACGCCGGATGTTCTGCGGATGATACTAACATGCAGTAAAGGTGCTGGATCATAAGTTAGGCGTGAGTTTGGCCAACTTTTCCACCACTACATTTGGATGATGTGGAAACTGAGATGGAGTTACTTGGTGATAGATGGGACCAAAAAATCTAATGGTTCATGGTGGCAAACAATCCCAGGCATCTTGGCGGGGGTGGGGACTGTTATAGCCGCTTTAGCTGCTCTGATTGTAGCTCTCTTTCAAGCGGGAGTGCTAGGTCGAGCTACGGATAAGGTCCATCCCGGCCCTATGCCTGTCCTAGAGAGTTTTGTTGGCTACTATGATTATCGATCAACTCCCGATGATATGGATCATGGCCCATTGATAGATGAACAAGGAAATAAGTGTTATCAACTGATAGGGGAACTCAGCATACGAAAAGAATTTCAAAAAGGATATTCAATCCATGCTACAAGGCTTTATTGCGTAACATTTGAATATGACAAGGTAGGCCTGAAAAGAATCGCCCCTGTTGAGTGGGGAGCGAAAAACGATGATGTTTTCATGCCTCAGATAGGAGAAGAGATTATTTTTCTTCTAACAACCGAAAAAGACCCTCCAAATAGAGGCTTGGTAAAAGCATCAATTTCTGAAAAAACAAGAGAAGGGAAGGCAGGCATTATTAGTGGAACAATGCTGTATCTAATCCCGCGAAATCCTGAAAGAAATCGTAATTCTCCCGTAACTACTCACCCCCGATTAAGTTGACCTCACCCGCGAGAGCCATTTGAATCGCAATAAGAGGATTATGTCCCTTGTTGGCCATAGTTTGCAGATAGCTTGATATTCGGCAATAAGCCTGAGCATAAATCTCTGAGCGGAAACAGCCAGAGACCTTTTGCTTCACCTTGGACATTCTCAAATCACGCTCGGCCCGGTTATTGGTGAAGGCGACATGAGGGTTTTTGGCGAACAGCAGGACGGATGCCTCATGTTTTTGCAATCGGTCCAGCAGATTGTGTGCATCTGACTTGGCGAGTTTGCCGCGTTTCCCGCTGGGCTTTTGGGGAATAGGTGGAAGCTCTTTTTCGCCACGGGTGAGAATCGTGCGGTAGCGCTTTTGCAACCGCGCCAGCGCTTCATCGGTCAATCTCTTTTCCGTGCTTCTGGAGACGGTGGCGCAGCTCTCCTGTAAAAGGCGTTTCATGTGGCGCGCCCAGGCATAGTCATTGGCGTCAACAATGAACGTCAATTCGCGCAGCAGATGCGAGCCGCACAGGCCGTGAGAGCAGTGATCATAGGACAAGTAGGATGACCAGCAGTCATGAATGATGACGCCATCGTAGCGCGGAATAATATCGATCGACGTGATCGCTGCCGTGCCCCGTTTTCGATGTAAAAACTTGAGGGTGATCTCCCCTGCGGAGTACACGTGTATCCAGTGGTTTTGCTTATCCACCCGCAAGGAGGTCTCATCCACATGCATAGAGGGTGCTTTCAGCAGCTGTGCGGTGGCGTGCTGCTCCCACCGCTCCAAGGCACGATGAAGCCGCAGCACAAAAGCCAGAAGAGTGGCTTCAGAGATCACAACACCGATCATGGAGGTCAGCAGCGTTTGCGCGCGATTGATCGCGACCATCTGAGACACCAGTAAATTGATGACAAAGGCCTTTAAGCCATCGCCGTATTGCAACGGGCCGTGCATATCCGCCGGGAACTTCCCTTTGACCGTCGCATCGCAGACCGGGCACTGCTTGACCTCGGCATCCACATGCTCAACGACTTTCTCAAAAACAATATCGATCTTCGTCCGTCTTTCATGGTGACTACAGGGCGTATTATCCAGATCTTCGCCACATACATCGCAGAGGCGGACTCTAGAAAGAGTCACACTCTCTTTGACGCGCGTGTTTTTCAGCAGGGCGCCGTTTTCGTTTTTCCCCTTACCCTGGCTCCCCGGATGACTCAACGAGGAGTCGTCCTTTTCCGTTTGGGAGGAGGGCTTGCTGGAGTTGCGGCTGTCTTTCTTGGTTATTCTTTCCAGAAAAATGGAGAGCATCAGCTCCATCATCATGAACATGCTATTCATAAGCACCTGAGTTTCGCGAGGCACTTTACCGTCGCAACTGAGCTGCTCAAAATCCGCTTTCAACCGGCTGACTTCGTTTCTGACCGAGGTTTTGTCTAGGCTTGCCATTAATAAGGGGGGCTATACGTTTGGAATAGCCAAAGGATAACATGGCATTTTTCGACCCCCTGATAACGGTCAGATCAGGCTGAAATGGTTTTTTCGACTTGAAATGGCAAGGCGGCTCATTGAAGAGATCAAAGCCCCTGCCAGCGGCAATAGAGAATAGATTTTACACCGAGATAAGGAAGTGGTTTTTTCGATAGAAAAAACCTGTCAAGAGATTTTTAAGTTATTTTTCGTGTGAAGGGAGTGAGTAGTTACGGTGGAATTTCGCAGAAAGGAGAAACTTGGTCCTCCCTATTATTTTATTGATGAGAAAATTTATAACGACTGGTTTTCAAATAAAAATTTAATAAGATAGCTTGCCCACCCTTATAAATGTAGGGTGGGTTAGGCACGCAGTTTGTGCCTAACCCACCGGACTTGCCGCCAGGCACTCATGAAATAACGCGTTGTGTTGCTGCGCAACGCTTGGTGGGTTACGCATAAAACGCTAACCCACCCTAAATTAATTATCCGGGAAAATATGACGCTTCCGATCCTTTTTTCTTTTCGTCGTTGTCCTTATGCGATGAGGGCAAGAATGGCGATTAAATATAGCAATGTGGCTGTTGAGCTCAGGGAAGTTGAGTTGCGTGATATGCCGCAACATATGCTTTTGCAGTCAGACAAGGGGACGGTGCCTGTGCTTATTCTGCCCGATGGTGCGGTGATAGATGAAAGCTGGGATATCATGAGATGGGCATTATCAATCAATGATCCCGACGATTGGCTATGCCGGAATCAGGCGCATCTGCTAGAAGAGGCAGAGCATCTCGTCCATGAAAATGACTTTGATTTCAAAGCTCACCTCGATCATTATAAATATTCGGTGCGGTATCCGGATTTCCCTATGGAACATTACCGGGAAAAAGGAGAAGTTTTTTTGTCTGCGCTAGAAGCCCGACTACAGCAGCTTGCTTATTTGGTTTGTGATCGCATAACGGTTGCCGATATTGCAGTTGCACCCTTTGTGCGGCAATTTTCTCTGGTGGATATGGCATGGTTTTCCCAGTCGCCATACGCGCATGTGAACGCATGGCTGGATAATTTTATATCTTCGCCTTTATTTGAAGGCGCGATGAAAAAATATGATCCATGGGTGCCAGGCTCCAGTATTGTTGTGTTTCCGTAATTGTACGGTGTTACAAAGCGCCGGAATGCTATTGCATAGGGCATCAATGAGTGGAACGTATTGCGCCGAATGGTTTGATCGCTCGCAATACGCTACGCTAGATTTCAGTAGCTGAAGCCTATTTTACAGGCGGCACATACCCCTCTGGTGCCGCTGAACCCTCACCGAAAAAGAATTTTTCCATTTCGAGTTGCAGGAATTGGCGCGCCTTGATGTCTACCAGCGCGAGGCGGTATTCGTTGATGAGCATGGTCTGGTGTTTCAGCCACATCTGCCAGGCTTCCTTGGAGACGTTTTCAAAAATCCGTTTGCCCAACTCGCCGGGGTAAGGAGGGAGGGCCAGGCCTTCGGCCTCTTTATCGAGTTTGATGCAGTGAACGGTGCGGGTCATGCGTGATTGTCTCCTGATAATTGTGTCAATAAACGCTGAACGGGCGCGGCCAGTCCCAGTGCTTTGGGGGATGCGGGATTGTACCAAATGGCGCTGCCCCCCTCCATGATGCCGTTCATTTCACGCACACGGGCGTGAACTGGTTTGATGTCGAGGTGGAAATGGCTGAAGGTGTGGCGTAGCGCCGGCCATGCCTCGCTGGCGGTGATGTGGCAGCCGAGATGCTGCGCGCACCAGGCCTCAATGTCCTCATCCACAGGACATTCTGGAAAACTCCATAGTCCGCCCCAGATGCCTGCTGGTGGGCGCTGTACCAGCAATATACCATCATGGGAATCGCGTAACATGAGCAGGGTGGTGGCGCGCACAGGCAGGGTCTTGCGTGGCTTGGTGGCGGGGAATTCAGCTACACGGTTTTGCTGATACGCCGCACAACCATCGCTGAGCGGGCATCGCTCGCAGCTCGGATTGGCACGCGTGCAGAGTGTGGCACCGAGGTCCATGATCGCCTGGGTGTAGTGCGCCACCCGCTGATAGGGGGTGTGTTGCTCCGCCAGATCCCATAGCATTTGCTCGACGTCTTTCTTGCCTGGCCAGCCTTCGATGGCGTGAAAACGAGTCAGCACACGCTTCACATTCCCGTCGAGTATGGCGTGGTGTTGGCCTGCGGACAGGGCCAGTATGGCGCTTGATGTGGAGCGGCCGATGCCCGGCAGCGCCTGTACGGCGATGATATCAATCGGGAATTGGCCGTTGTGCCGCTCCTGCACTATGCCTGCCGCACGGTGTAGGTTGCGGGCACGGGCGTAATAGCCGAGTCCTGTCCACAGGTGCAGCACTTCGTCCAGCGGTGCAGAGGCAAGCGCCGTGATATCAGGAAATCGCGCCATAAAGCGTTGAAAATACGGGATAACGGTGGCGACCTGGGTCTGCTGTAGCATGACTTCGGAAACCCACACGCGGTAGGGTGTGGTGTTGTGCTGCCAGGGCAGGTCCTTACGCCCGTGCATGTCGAACCATGCCAGTAGGCGGTTACTGAATTGCGTGGTTTTCATGGTGTTGCGACGTTATCTCAGCGTGCTAGTGTGTGTTATGCTAATATTTTTTAGGCGGCATCTCGCGCCCTCAATAGTGCCAATGTCGACAATCGAACAGCAGGACATCTGGATCAAGGGCAATGAAGGCCCACCCTGTGAAGGGGTGTTTTCTTCCACCGCCTATGATCAGCGCGACCGCATGGTAAGGGCGGCCAAGGCATGGGGAATATCGTGGGCGCTGTCGGCGCTCTCGCTGGTTACGTTTATCCCCGTTGTGCATGTGCTGGCGGCGGTAGGTTTTTTTATTGCCGGGCCGGTTACAGCCTATTCAAGATACCGCACATTGTCCACCGCTAATAATGCGACGGGCACATGCCCCGTATGCCAGCAGGTAATCACGATTGCCGTGCAAGCGGCGGATAAATTGCCATTATGGACGTATTGCCCCTCGTGCAGTGCGCCCATACATTTGGTTTCCAAATCGAAAGAAGTTTGATCTAAATCAAAGTAGAGTTCCACCGGAGAAATTACAATATGCGTGGTGTGTTTGCCATTTTCATTTTAAGTATTCTGATCTTGAGCTTTGCCGCGATGGTCTTTACCGGATTGTATGCGCTTGGTGTCATTGGCCCGGATAGATAATCTTCCGGGAACCCTTGATTTATGGTGTGCTGGGTGTGATGATCACAAGGCACTATCCATGCCATTGTGCGGTGTGTGCGGCCTGGTCTCTGTTTCATTTGAAGGGAGAAAAAACCATGAAAGCCTATTGTGTAGTCGTTGCAGACGGGACTCGCGCCCGCTTTTTTACCCTGGAACCGGCAGCTCTTCCCGCGGGGGAGGCGGGGCCTAACCTGGTGGAGCATGAAGACTTAATCAGCACCGAAAAGGAAGTCTCGAGCACGGAGATGTGGACCGATACCAAATCGGCACGCGGTGGCTCGCGGCCCGGCGCACCCGCTTACGGTTATGATGACCAGCGAGACCGTCACGAAGACGAGTTTGAGCGGCGCTTTGCTCAACGCATAACCGAAGAAGCAGTCCGCGTGGCACAGCAACAAAAGGCCGCGCATCTTGTTCTGGTTGCGGAGACACGCATGCTGGGCTTCCTGCGTGATGCACTCGATGTGCCCGCCCATGTGAGTTTCGAGGTGCATGAGCTGGCCAAGGATCTGACCAAGCTCACGTCCAGTGAGTTGCATGAGCATCTGGCGGGTGCGAATCTGTTGCCGGCAAGACAGGGTGCCCCGGGGTGGGTTCCGCGGGCGCAGTGATGGCAGGGTGATGCTGAAAGGTTTGGAGCGGGTGATGGGAATCGAACCCACGCTATCAGCTTGGGAAGCTGAAGTTCTACCATTGAACTACACCCGCTCAGGCAGTCCAAGCATTTTCACGTGTTTTGTCGTTTAGGTCAATCTTTAGTATACAAATGACAGGGCGGGCTCAAGCCCGCCCTTGTGGGATACCATGGAAATTTTTGTCAACGGCGCGGCACGCCAGGTGCCGGATGGTTACAGCGTCGCCGATCTAGTCGAAACGATGGCTTTGACTGGTAAGCGCATAGCAGTTGAAGTCAATCTCGACATTGTGCCGCGCAGCGCACATGCGGCGCGCCATTTGCGGGCAGGTGATCGGGTAGAGATTGTCCATGCCATCGGCGGCGGTTAGTCTGTCGGCACCATTCGCGCTATAATTTCATCCAGCCCAGGCGCGTCCGCGCCGCATCACAGTTCAGGATTCCATCATGTCACAACCCACCATTTCAACCGATCCCTTAATCATTGCGGGCGTCGCCTATCACTCCCGCCTGTTGGTGGGTACGGGTAAATACCGCGACCTCGACGAGACACGCCGCGCCACTGAGGCGAGCGGTGCGCAGATCGTTACTGTGGCGGTGCGCCGCACCAACATCGGTCAGACCCCCGGTGAGCCCAATTTGCTGGATGTGCTGCCGCTGGATAAATATACCCTGCTGCCCAACACTGCGGGGTGCTACACCGCCGATGACGCGATCCGCACTTGCCGGCTGGCACGTGAGTTGCTGGATGGCCACGATCTGGTCAAGCTGGAGGTGCTGGGCGATCAGAAAACCCTTTTTCCGGACATTGCTGAAACTTTTAAGGCTGCCGATATACTGATTAAGGACGGCTTCAAGGTGATGGTCTACACCAATGACGATCCCATTGCCGCCAAACGCTTCGAGGAGATGGGTTGTGTCGCGGTGATGCCGCTTGCCGCGCCCATTGGTTCCGGGCTGGGTATCCGCAATCCGTACAACATCCGCATCATCATCGAGAATGCCAAGGTGCCGATCCTGGTTGATGCCGGTGTTGGCACTGCCTCCGATGCGGCGATTGCCATGGAGCTGGGCTGCGATGGCGTACTCATGAACACGGCGATTGCCTGCGCCAAAGACCCGGTATTGATGGCCTCGGCGATGAAAAAGGCCATCGAGGCGGGGCGTGAGGCCTACCGCGCCGGGCGTATGCCGCGTAAGCTCTATGCAAGCGCATCGTCGCCATTGGACGGGACGTTTTTCTAAGAACCTGTTCACGATCTCGCTGAAGGGCGCATTGCGGCGTTAAAATCGAACTCAAAATGCTCACATACTTCGTGTATGCTCCGCTTTTTCGTTCGATTTTGCCTTGCACTGCATCCCTTGATCGAGATCGTGAACAGGTTCTAAGCGCTGTAATATTCTTGCAATATTTCAGCTATAGATTATCCCGGTTTTTGATATGAGAATGTAGGTTGGGTCAAGCGAAGCGGACCCAACATTTAGTTTTGATAAACCACGTGGTTAGCAAGCTCTAAACTATAAGAATGAACGAGGCCGATCTAAAGCAGCCCGATCTTTATATCAACCGCGACCTGAGCCTGCTTCAGTTCAACCGGCGCGTGCTTGAACAGGCCAGGGATGAGTCCGTGCCGCTGCTGGAGCGTCTGCGCTTTCTGTGCATTTTCAGCAACAACCTGGACGAGTTGTTCGAGACGCGGGTGGCAGGATTGACGCAATGGGTGGCGCTGGAGTCGGCGCAGACCGGGCCGGACAACATCACCCCGCTGGATGCCCTGAAGCAGATCGGTGTTGAAGTACGCGCGCTGGTGGATGAGCAGTACCGGCTACTCAATGAGGTGCTGACGCCGCGGCTCGCTGCCGAAAACATCCGCTTTGTGCGGCGTACCCACTGGAGCGCCAAACAGAAGCGCTGGGTAAAGCGCTTTTTCGAGAACGAATTGCTGCCGGTGCTGAGTCCTCTCGGTCTTGATCCCTCGCACCCCTTTCCCAATATCCTCAACAAGAGCCTGAATTTCATTGTCTCGCTTACCGGCAAGGATGCCTTCGGGCGTAGCGGGGAGGTGGCGGTGTTGCAGGCGCCGCGCGCCTTGCCGCGCCTGATCCAGATACCGGAGGAATATGCGGGCGGTCCACATGATTTTGTGTTCCTTACCTCCATCATCCACGCGCACGTCAAGGATCTGTTTCCCGGCATGAAGGTGACTGGCTGTTACCAGTTCCGCGTCACGCGCAACAGCGAGCTGTTTGTGGACAAGGAGGAAATCGACGACCTGCTGCGGGCGGTGGAGGGCGAGCTGCCCTCGCGCCGTTACGGCGAGGCGGTGCGGCTGGAGGTGGCCGACAATTGCCCCCCCGAGATGGCCGCCTATCTGCTCGATCAATTTGAGTTGACCCAGGATGACCTCTATCAGGTCAATGGCCCCGTGAATCTGGCGCGCCTGATGACTATCCCCGACGTGGTGGACAGGCCGGACCTGAAATATCCGCCCTTCACACCGGGGCTGCCTGGGCGACTGAAGCGCAGTACCAATATCTTCCAGACGCTGCGTCATGGCGATGTGCTGCTGCATCATCCCTACGAATCCTTCGCCCCCGTGGTCGATTTCGTTCGCCAGGCTGCCGCCGACCCCAATGTGCTGGCCATCAAACAGACCCTCTACCGCACTGGGCGAGATTCGGTGCTGGTCGATGCCTTGCTGGAGGCGGCCCGTGCCGGCAAGGAAGTCACTGTGGTTATCGAATTGCTGGCGCGCATGGACGAAGAAACCAACATCAATATGGCGACTCAGTTGCAAGAGGCGGGTGCCCATGTAGTATATGGCGTGGTGGGCTATAAGACCCACGCCAAGATGATCCTGGTGGTGCGCCGCGAAGAGGATGGCCTGCGTCACTATGTGCATCTGGGCACTGGCAACTATCATGCCCGTACCGCAAGGTCGTACACTGATTTCGGCCTGTTTACCCGCAATGAAGTGATCGGCGAGGATGTCCACAAAATCTTCCTGCAACTCACTAGCCTGGGACGCATCACGAAACTGAACAAACTGTTGCAGGCGCCTTTTACACTGCACAAGGAATTGCTGAAAAAGATCGAGCGCGAGACTGAATATGCCCGCCGCGGACGCACAGCGCGCATCATCGCAAAGATGAATGCCCTGATCGAGCCGAACATTATCCGGGCGCTTTATCGGGCATCCCAGGCCGGGGTGAAGGTTGATCTGATCGTGCGTGGGGTGTGCTGCCTGAGGCCGGGAATACCGGGTGTTTCCGAAAACATCCGGGTGCGCTCCATCGTGGGCCGTTTTCTGGAACACTCGCGGGTCTATTATTTCCATCACAGCGGCGAGCCGGAGGTGTTTTGCGCCAGCGCCGACTGGATGGATCGCAATTTTTTCCGGCGCGTGGAAGTGTGTTTTCCCATCGAAGCCAAGACCCTCAAAAAGCGCCTCATACAGGAGGCGTTGATGATGTGCCTGGATGACAATGTACAAGCGTGGCTGCTGCAAAGCGATGGAAGCTATGAGAAGGTCGCGCTGGAAAACCAGCATCCATACTCGGCTCAACTTGCTTTGCTGGAAAAGTTGGCGGAGGGAAATCCGCAAGAGCCTCCTCCATGATGCTCACAATACTCGGGAAAAACGTCTACCGTCTTTTCACCAGGAACAATCCCATCGCTAGTGCCAATACCAGCATTCCCACCACAGGCATATTTCCCACCCGCACATAGGGTGTTGCGCCACTCATTGGCTGTATTGTAGCGGTTAGTGCATACGTCTTGAATTGCGGCGCGACAGCAAGCTGTTTTCCGTTGGGGCCGATGATGGCGGTGATGCCGGTGTTGGTCGCGCGCAGCAGGGGGCGGCCTGTCTCCAGGGCGCGCATGCGGGTGATTTGCAGGTGTTGCAGCGGGCCTATGGAGTGGCCGAACCAGGCATCGTTGCTGACATTGACCAGCAGTGTGGCAGCGGGCAACTGGCGAATCACCTCTTCGCCGAACACGGCCTCGTAGCAAATCGAGATGGCCGCTTTCTGCCCCGCAACGCTCAGCGGCTGTTGATCCAGCCCGCCCTTGCTGAAATCAGACATCGGCACCTGAAGAAAATCGACGACGCCCGCCAGCGCGCTTTTCATGGGCAGGTATTCGGTGAACGGCACCAGATGATGCTTGTGGTAAAACGCCTGGTGGCTGCCGAGGCTGGTCATGCTGTTGTAATAGCGTTGCGTGCGCATATCCATGACCGGTACGCCTATCAACATATCAGCATGATGTTCGCGCGCCTCCTCGCCCAGCGCGCCGAGGAAATCCTCCGCCTCGTGGTAAAACACCGGCATGGCAGTTTCCGGCCAGATGATGAGGTTGCTGTCCCAGTGCTCGCGTGTCATACGCAGATAAAGTTCAAGGGTGGGGTCTCTGACATCCGGCGTCCATTTGATGTCCTGCGGGATATTGCCCTGGATCAGGCTCACTTTCAGCGGTGTCCCTGTCGGCTGGGTCCACTGCTGCATGCCCAGCAATCCCGCTGTGATCCATAGCGCCAGCAACACAGCGATATGTCTTAGCCTGTGCCACACGCCACCTTTATCCAGTACCACCGCCAGCAACAATCCGGCGCTGAACGCCGTTGCCCAGGAGACCCCATACACACCCAGTACCGGCGCCAGGCCGGCGAGAGGCGTGTCGATCTGGCTATAGCCGAGATTCAGCCACGGAAAGCCAGTCAGGAACCAACTGCGCACCCATTCAAAGAAGGTCCAGCCCGCGGGGAAGATCAGCAGCAGCTTGATGCGCACGGCGGCGGGTGTCGGCGCGGGATAGACGCGGGTGACAAAGTAACCGAAGAGGGCGGGAAACCAGGCCAGCACGATGACGAACAGCGTCATCAGGAATACCGACAAGGGAAGGCTGACGCCGCCGAATTCGTAGATGCTGACATAGATCCACGTCACACCGGTGCCGAACATGCCCAGGCCGAACAGCAGGCCACGCCACATCGCGCGCCGTGGCGATACGTTGAGCCACAGGGCGATGAGCAGGGCGGGGATGATGACCGCCAGCGGGAAGATCCCGAAAGGGGCGAATGCCAGCGGCAGCAGCGCCCCGGCCAGCGGGGCCAGCAAGTCGCCACGCCAGTTGGCTGTGGCCTGTGCCTTACTGGTGAATAAAGGCCTCAAGCGTCTGCGCGCTCCCTACGCTGCCGCATCAATCATGACTCGCCGGACAGTGCGGGTTGCTCAATCTCGCCTTCTTGCGTGCGCATGGTTACTTGCAGCAGGTGAATGCGGCGATTGTCGGCATGCAGCACCTTGAAGCGGAAGCGCCCAATGGCCAGTGCCTCGCCGCGTCGCGGCACCTTGCCGAAGTCGTGCACTACCAAGCCGCCAATAGTGTCGAATTCTTCATCGCTGAAATCGCTCCCGAAGTAGCTATTGAATTCGTCGATAGGTGTCAGCGCCTTCACCGTATAGTTGAAGTCGCTGTGTTTTTTGATATAGGCATCTTCGTCGATATCGTGCTCATCGGCGATTTCACCGACGATTTGCTCCAGCACATCTTCGATGGTCACGAGGCCAGACACCCCGCCGTATTCGTCCACGACGATGGCCATGTGATTGCGGCTGGCACGGAATTCCTTGAGCAGCACATTGAGGCGCTTGCTCTCCGGGATAAACACCGCCGGGCGCAGGATGTCGCGCACATTGAAAACCGCGTGCCGCCCGGTGACGAAGTAACCCAGCAGGTCTTTCGCCAGTAAAATGCCGATCACTTCGTCGCGGCTGTCGCCGATTACCGGGAAGCGCGAGTGCTCGGATTCGGTGATGACGGGGAGGATTTCCTGCAATGCGGCGTCACGATCCACCACCACCATCTGCGCGCGCGGCACCATGATGTCGCGCACCTGCATTTCCGATACCTGCAGCACACCCTCGATCATCGCCAGCGCGTCTGAATCGAGCAGCTGACGCTGTTGCGCATCACGCAACAGTTCGATGAGTTGTTCACGGTCTTTGGGTTCGCCCAGCAAAACGTGGCTCAGTCTTTCAAGCCAGGAGCGTTGCGCTGCGCCGTTAGTAGATCGGCCTTCGTTCATGTGTTGTCCATAGGATTAAAAATTTTTCGATTCTCTTATGATGGTTGATAGGGGTCAGAAAAACCCAATCGCGCCATGATGTCTGCTTCCAGCGTCTCCATGGCCTGTGCTTCCTGTTCGTCGACATGATCATACCCTAGCAGATGCAGTACGCCATGCACTACCATGTGCGCCCAGTGGGCGAGAGCTTCCTTGTGTTGTTCGAGCGCCTCACGTTCAACGACTGGCGCGCAAATCACAATATCACCCAATAAGGGCACAGGCAGCAGGTCGGCGTCCTCGACGGCGAATGACAGCACATTGGTCGGCCCCTGTTTGTGTCGATACGTTTCATTGAGTGCCGTACCCTCTTCGTTGCCGACGATACGCACCGTCAACTGGGCTACCTCACGCCGCTCCGCCAGCGCCGCGTGCGCCCAGGTGCTAATCTGATCCAGTGACGGTATGGCATCGTCCTGGGTCAATTCAGGCCCGTACTGGACATCCACCTGAATACTCATCTATTCTTCTTCTTTTGTTTTGCTTTCAAACGATTCATAGGCGGACACGATGCGCTGCACCAGCGGGTGGCGCACCACGTCCCTCGCCTGGAAGAAGGTGAAGCTGATGCCCTCGACATCGCGCAGCACGTCGATGACGTGACGTAGCCCGGACTGGCGCGGACGCGGCAAGTCGGTCTGTGTGATATCGCCGGTTATCACCGCAACCGAACCAAAACCAATGCGTGTGAGGAACATCTTCATCTGCTCGGCCGTGGTGTTCTGCGCCTCGTCGAGGATGATGAATGACTCATTCAGCGTTCGCCCGCGCATGTAGGCGAGTGGCGCGATCTCGATCACGTTGCGCTCGATCAGCTTGGCGACACGCTCAAACCCCAGCATCTCATACAACGCATCATACAGGGGACGTAGATAGGGGTCGATTTTCTGCGCCAGATCACCTGGCAAAAAACCCAGCCGCTCGCCGGCCTCCACCGCCGGGCGTGTTAGCAGTATACGCCGTACCTTTTCCTGCTCCAGCGCCGCAACGGCGCAGGCTACTGCCAGATAGGTTTTGCCTGTGCCCGCCGGGCCGATGCCAAAGTTAATGTCGTGCGCCAGGATATTTTTTATATAGCGCTGCTGATTGTAGCCGCGCCCCTTGATCACGCCACGCGGAATACGCAGGTTCACGTCGGCAAATGCCGGATCAGGCGCGCCTACTAGAGCATCCAGTCCGGATTCCTGTAAAAACAGATGCACACGCGCGGGTGTGAGCGCGGCTTGTGCCGTTTCGCCATAGAGGCTCTGGAGCAGCTCTTCGGCGGTATGCACCGTTGCCGCGTCATCGCCGATCACACGGAACTCGTGACCACGGTTATTGATTTCGACACCCAAGCGGCGCTCGATCTGTCGCAGGTGTTCATCAAATTGGCCGCAGAGATTGACGAGGCGCTGATTGTCCGCTGGCTCAAGCGTAAAATCAGAAGAATGAGGTTGGTCGTTCAAGATGGGTAGGTATATAAGCGTTCTTAAAAATGGATACGATCAAGGATTGCGTATTTTACACTGATATTGCGATCAATTGATGAATTATCAAGCGCATTTCGCTGTGACGCGCTCCACCCGTTCGCCGCGTAGCGAGCTTGCCAGGGCCTCGGTAATGCGCACATCGACGAACTGTCCGATCAGCGCAGGATCGCCCGAAAAATGCACCGCGCGGTTGTTCTCCACGCAGCCGGAGATGGAGCCATCCGGGTTGAAGCGCTCCACCAGGACGCGCTGCACAGTGCCTATCATGGCGTGAGCGATTCTTGCCGAGTGTTCGTTGATGCTGGCCTGGAGCCGTGCCAGCCGTGCCTGTTTGACTTCCATCGGCACATCGTCGGGCAGGCTTGCCGCCGGGGTGCCGGGGCGCGGGCTGTAGACGAAGCTGAAGGAGCGGTCGAAGCCGATTTCTTCGATGAGATTCATGGTGGCTTCGAAGTCGGCGTCGGTCTCGCCGGGGAACCCAATAATGAAATCCGATGATATGCAGATGCCGGGCCGCAGCGCGCGCAGGCGACGGATCTTGGCCTTGTATTCTTCCGCTGTATAGCCGCGCTTCATCAGCGCCAGGATGCGGTCGGAACCGCTCTGCACCGGCAGATGAACGTGATCCACCAACTGCGCTACCGATCCGTAGGACTCGATCAGGCTGTCGGAAAACTCCGCCGGATGCGATGTCGTGTAACGGATGCGCTCGATGCCGTCAATCGCGGCGACGTAGTCGATCAGCAATGCAAGATCCGCATCGAAGCCATCATGCATGCGCCCACGGTAGGCGTTGACGTTCTGGCCGAGCAGCGTCACCTCGCGCACACCCTGCGCCGCCAGCAAGCCGACCTCGTTGAGAACATCGTCAAACGGGCGGCTGACTTCCTCGCCGCGCGTGTAGGGCACCACGCAGAAGGTGCAGTATTTGCTGCATCCTTCCATGATCGACACGAAGGCGGTGGGGCCTTCCGCGCGAGGAGGGGGCAGGCGATCAAATTTTTCGATTTCAGGGAAGGTGATATCCATTGTCCGAACGCGCTTGCGTTCCACTTCTTCCAGTAATGCGGGCAGACGATGCAGTGTTTGGGGGCCGAATACGATGTCGACATAGGGCGCGCGCTTGAAAATGGTCTCGCCCTCCTGGCTCGCCACGCACCCGCCGACCCCGATCACCAGGCCCGGACGGTTCTTTTTCCACTCGCGCCACCACCCGAGTTGGGAGAATACCTTTTCCTGCGCCTTTTCGCGCACCGAGCAGGTGTTGAGCAGCAACACATCCGCTTCTTCGGCGACGGTGGTCAATTCCAGCCCATGCGATGCCTTCAGCACATCCGCCATTTTGGAGGAATCGTACTCATTCATCTGGCAGCCAAAGGTTTTGATGTAAAGCTTGCGTCCCATAATAAAGCGCCTGTTAAAGCTTAATAACTTGATGGCATAAGCTACTACTTTTACAGAAAAACTTCCAGTTTTGCCGGCCGGGCTGTCGCCGATTTCGCCAAAATGCAAAGTATTTTCAGCGCCTTGCGGCTTTCCTGCATATTTTTATGGACTTGTCAATAAAGTGTGATATTCTCGGGCGGTAGCTGCTTGTAGTGTTTTGCAGTTATCGCTGGAATGCTGGGCTGGGCCGAAGATCTTACCGCTCTTTGCCAAGGGTTTCCCCGGCATTTTGGCAAGCTTAATGAGTTTGTTTTTTTATGAGGAAGTAACAATGCGTATCGGTACAGTAAAATGGTTTAACGAATCCAAAGGCTTCGGCTTCATCTCCCCGCAAGATGGTGGCGAAGATGTATTCGTACATTACAGCGCGATCTCCGGTGATGGCTTCAAAACCTTAGCCGAAGGCCAGACTGTGAAGTTCGAGGAGAAAAAAGGCCCCAAAGGCCCGCAGGCGACCATCGTACAGGCTGCCTGATCCTGAACAATTTAGAATAAGCCGCTTCTAGAATACTCTTACCCCCGCCTTTACGGCGGGGTTTTTGTTTGCGCTTCTAAATTCTAAATCAATAGTGGAATCGTAGGGTGCGTCCCACGCACCTTACCTAACCTTCTTTCAGCGTTTTCCGCCACCCAGCAGCGAACCCAGTACCCCGCGCAGGATCTGCCTGCCCAACTGGCTGCCAACGGCGCGTGCCGCGCTCTTGGCCATCGCTTCCACGACACTCTCGCGTTGGCGCCCACCTTGAGGCTTGGGTGCGGCCGATTCGCTCTCCAGGGTCTCAGCAACAGAGCGCCGTCCCCGCGCGGCGGGTGCGGCTGCCTCTTTCTGTGCGGCAGCGGACTCGGCGCGGCTCTTGATGATTTCATAGGCCGATTCGCGGTCAACGAGTTTTTCGTAATGGCCATAGATGGCGGACTGCTGGATAATCGTCTGCCGCTGCTGGGCGCTGATGGGGCCGACCAGGCTGTGCGGCGGACACATCAGCGTGCGTTGCACTATGGTGGGCTTGCCATTCTCATCGAGCAGTGACACCAGCGCCTCGCCTATACCCAGCTCGGTGATGACGCTGGCGACATCAAGATTGGGATTGCTGCGAAAGGTTTCGGCGGCAGCGCGCACGGCTTTCTGGTCGCGCGGGGTAAAGGCGCGCAGCGCGTGCTGCACACGGTTGCCGAGCTGTCCAAGGATCTTGTCGGGGATGTCCAGCGGGTTTTGGCTGACGAAATACACACCGACACCCTTGGAGCGGATCAGCCGCACCACCTGCTCGACTTTTTCCAACAGTGCGGGCGGCGCATCGTTGAACAGCAGATGTGCCTCGTCAAAGAAGAACACCAGCTTGGGTTTGTCGCGGTCGCCGACTTCGGGGAGTTGCTCGAACAGCTCGGAGAGCAACCACAGCAGGAAGGTGGCATAGAGCTTGGGCGAGGCCATCAACTTGTCGGCGGCCAGGATATTGATCGTGCCATGGCCATTGCTGTCGGTTTGTATGAGATCATCGATGTTCAGCGCCGGTTCGCCGAAGAACTTTTCGCCACCTTGCGATTCGATGCTCAGCAGGGCGCGCTGAATGGCGCCGATGCTCGCCGCAGAGACGGTGCCGTATTCGGTGGTGAAGTCCTTGGCGTTATCGCCCACGAACTGGAGCATGGCGCGCAGGTCTTTGAGATCCAGTAGCAGCATGCCCTGGTCATCGGCAATCTTGAATGCGAGCGTAAGGACGCCTTCCTGGGTGTCATTCAAATTCAACAGACGGGACAGCAGCAGCGGCCCCATGTCGGAGACGGTGGTGCGCACCGGATGGCCCTGCTCGCCAAACACATCCCAGAAGGTTACGGGACAGCCGGCGAAGTTAAATCCCTCCAGTCCCATCTTCAGAATGCGCTCCCGAACCTTTGGGTTGTCCACGCCAGGCTGACTGAGGCCGGACAGATCGCCTTTGACATCCGCCATGAAGACTGGCACGCCGATACGGCTGAAACCTTCGGCCAGCCCTTGCAGGGTGATGGTCTTGCCGGTGCCGGTGGCCCCCGCAATCAGCCCGTGGCGGTTCGCCATGGCGGGCAGGAGATATTGGGGTTGTTCCCCTTTGCCGATCAACAATGGCTCAGTCATTCAATGCCCCTCATTTTTTTGTCGCTTTAACACGTTCTGGCTAGCGTTGCAATATATCACTTGAGATATCCGTTTGAGAATTTTTCTAATCAATAAACGCTAACCTCTTATCGCTCTTTGGATTTATTGGTTATTCACAAAATCTGTGGATAACTTTGTGGAGGAATCATGGCCAACTGCGCCAAGGCCGCGCCATTGTTGGGTTTGTGACAGAATGATGACAAATTGTCGATTATATAAAAACATAATAAAATCAATAAGTTAAATAACGCAGCGGATGCTTTATAAAAAATTGACAATTTTTGGCTTGCTCTGTGCGAATCATCCTATTACTGTGCATAAAAAACTGGTCTAAGTCTAAAATGCGTCATAACTATGCGGTGTACCAGGGTTTTCAGGAAAGACGGATTGGTGTCAATGCGCGCTAAAAAGGCTTGACGGTGACGAGTATCACTATTGCCATTAATAGCAATACCGAAACCTCGTTAAACCACCGGTAAAACACATGGCTGCGGCGGTTGCGATCATGTTTGAAATCCAGCATCAGTTTGCCGCAGTACGCATAATAGGCAACGAGAAACACCACCAGCATGAGTTTGGCGTGCAGCCAGCCCATATGAGAATAGGCCTGCCATGCATAGTCGATGAGCAACCAGATGCCCATCACGATGGTGAGGATGGCCCAGGGCAGCACGAAAATGAACAGTTTGCGTTCCATGATCTTGAAGCGTTCGATGGTTGCCGCATCCTCGGTTATGGCGTGATGGACAAACAGCCGCGGCAGGTAAAACAGTCCTGCGAACCATGCCGTCATGAATATGATGTGAAATGCTTTGACCCAGAGCATGAAAATCCCTTCCTTAATTTCGATCTTGAGTTAAGGTGCATTATAAATATAGCATTAACCCTTGCTTCGCGTGCAGCTAAAGCCCCGGCGCGTTATTGCCGATGATAATAGAACTCCACACTAAGAGAACAGGGGAAACGTAATGCCATTGTCCCTACATCTTGCGTGGCATGGCTACGGGAAAGGCACCGGTATTTTCGCATTGATGGTGTGGTTGTTGCTGCTGCCCGTTGCGGGTTTTTCCGGGGATGAGATAGTTCCTGAGATTATCGCCGGAATTAACCGGGTCGATGCTGAGAAACTGATCGAGCTTGAGCGTCGCTCGAATCTGGTCATTATAGATTCCCGTCTCCTCGTTGACCGCAGGCAAGGTTATATAGAAGGCTCCATCAGCTTGACGGACACAGTAACCGATTGCGATTCCCTTGCGGCTGTAGCGTCGGATGTAAAGGCACCGATCCTTTTTTACTGCAATGGCCCGCGTTGCCCACGCAGTGCCAGGGCCGCGGGTATCGCGCAGGCATGCGGGTATCGCAAGGTCTACTGGTTGCGCGGTGGCTTTGAGGAATGGAAGCAAAAAAAATATCCATACATAAAGAAGTGATAATGAGCGGTTATATCTCCTGATGCGCTTCCCTCGCCTGTCATTACGTACCTTTACCACGCTGCTGCTGGTGGTGTTGAGTATGGCATTAGTGCTGTTGAGCGGTGAGATCTACCGCAGTGTTGCCCATGATAACCAGCGCCATGCCTTGATGGATCTGGTGAAGCTGAAGGCAACCGAGGCGTTGACGGATCTGGAGAGTCAATTGCTGGATATTGGTCTGGCCATTCAGCTTGAACCGGAGTTCCGCCGCGCTTTTGAACACAAGGATACGGATAGGCTGAATTTTGAATTGGACAACCAATTTAACCAGTATAGTGTTGCGACGGGACAGGTAAAGCTGTTAAGGCTGTCTGCCTACGACCTGAATTTAGCATTAATGGCCCAGAGTTCGACAGAATTGATTGATGCCGGACGCGATGTGGTTATTTGTCCATCGCTGCTGGAGCGCGCCCGTGCCCGCACGGGAACGGCGCGTCTGCAGACGATCGCCGAGCTGTGCCCGGTGGCAGGAGGCCGACCCTATTACACTGTGCTGGTGCCTGTCGGCGGTTTGCATCCGGTTGGTTATATTCAAATAGTGGCTGACCCGGCACAAAGTCTGCGCTCTATTGATGCCGCATTGGGAATGCCCGTAAGGATTTCCCTAAATGATGGCAGTGAGGTTTTTAGATCCAGCACCTGGCAAAATCAGGATGTCGCGCAAAACAAGCTGATTACTAGCTATACCTTGACGGATGAGCATGGCGGGAGTGTGCTGAAAGTCTCTGCCATGACCGATATCAGCGCATTCAGCCGGGATTTTGCCTACGCGCGCAATCTGGTGATGGGCATCGGTGGTGCCATTACGTTGCTGGCGGTATTTATTGCTATCCTGCTGTTACAAAAAACCACCCTGAAACCTATCGCTTTGCTGACCCGGCAATTGCGGGTGGTAAGGCAAAACCGAAAACATCTTGGCGAGCAAGTAGCCGTGCAAGGCGATGCCGAGGTGAGTGAGCTGGCTACCGTTTTTAATGAAATGAGCGGTGAGCTGGATAAGTTATACCAGAAGCTTGAAAGAATGGCCTTTACCGATGCGCTGACGGAATTGCCTAACCGCGCGCAGTTTCAGGAGCTGCTTCGGCAAGCGATATCATTAAGCAGGATGCGTGAGAGCCGTTTTGGCCTGATTCTGCTGGATCTGGATGGCTTCAAAGAAAGTAACTACTCACTCCCTTCACACGAAAAATAACTTAAAAATCTCTTGACAGGTTTTTTCTATCGAAAAAACCACTTCCTTATCTCGGTGTAAAATCTATTCTCTATTGCCGCTGGCAGGGGCTTTGATCTCTTCAATGAGCCGCCTTGCCATTTCAAGTCGAAAAAACCATTTCAGCCTGATCTGACCGTTATCAGGGGGTCGAAAAATGCCATGTTATCCTTTGGCTATTCCAAACGTATAGCCCCCCTTATTAATGGCAAGCCTAGACAAAACCTCGGTCAGAAACGAAGTCAGCCGGTTGAAAGCGGATTTTGAGCAGCTCAGTTGCGACGGTAAAGTGCCTCGCGAAACTCAGGTGCTTATGAATAGCATGTTCATGATGATGGAGCTGATGCTCTCCATTTTTCTGGAAAGAATAACCAAGAAAGACAGCCGCAACTCCAGCAAGCCCTCCTCCCAAACGGAAAAGGACGACTCCTCGTTGAGTCATCCGGGGAGCCAGGGTAAGGGGAAAAACGAAAACGGCGCCCTGCTGAAAAACACGCGCGTCAAAGAGAGTGTGACTCTTTCTAGAGTCCGCCTCTGCGATGTATGTGGCGAAGATCTGGATAATACGCCCTGTAGTCACCATGAAAGACGGACGAAGATCGATATTGTTTTTGAGAAAGTCGTTGAGCATGTGGATGCCGAGGTCAAGCAGTGCCCGGTCTGCGATGCGACGGTCAAAGGGAAGTTCCCGGCGGATATGCACGGCCCGTTGCAATACGGCGATGGCTTAAAGGCCTTTGTCATCAATTTACTGGTGTCTCAGATGGTCGCGATCAATCGCGCGCAAACGCTGCTGACCTCCATGATCGGTGTTGTGATCTCTGAAGCCACTCTTCTGGCTTTTGTGCTGCGGCTTCATCGTGCCTTGGAGCGGTGGGAGCAGCACGCCACCGCACAGCTGCTGAAAGCACCCTCTATGCATGTGGATGAGACCTCCTTGCGGGTGGATAAGCAAAACCACTGGATACACGTGTACTCCGCAGGGGAGATCACCCTCAAGTTTTTACATCGAAAACGGGGCACGGCAGCGATCACGTCGATCGATATTATTCCGCGCTACGATGGCGTCATCATTCATGACTGCTGGTCATCCTACTTGTCCTATGATCACTGCTCTCACGGCCTGTGCGGCTCGCATCTGCTGCGCGAATTGACGTTCATTGTTGACGCCAATGACTACGCCTGGGCGCGCCACATGAAACGCCTTTTACAGGAGAGCTGCGCCACCGTCTCCAGAAGCACGGAAAAGAGATTGACCGATGAAGCGCTGGCGCGGTTGCAAAAGCGCTACCGCACGATTCTCACCCGTGGCGAAAAAGAGCTTCCACCTATTCCCCAAAAGCCCAGCGGGAAACGCGGCAAACTCGCCAAGTCAGATGCACACAATCTGCTGGACCGATTGCAAAAACATGAGGCATCCGTCCTGCTGTTCGCCAAAAACCCTCATGTCGCCTTCACCAATAACCGGGCCGAGCGTGATTTGAGAATGTCCAAGGTGAAGCAAAAGGTCTCTGGCTGTTTCCGCTCAGAGATTTATGCTCAGGCTTATTGCCGAATATCAAGCTATCTGCAAACTATGGCCAACAAGGGACATAATCCTCTTATTGCGATTCAAATGGCTCTCGCGGGTGAGGTCAACATAATCGGGGGTGAGTAGTTACCAAAGAAATTAATGATACTTTGGGCCATCATGTCGGCGATGTCTTGCTGCAACAGGTGAGCGAGCGCCTGAAGAGAACTATCCAGTCAATAAATATCGTTTGTCTGCTGGGTGCCGAAGATGATGCGCCGGATGTGTTGGCCGGGCAGGAGCCGGTGATGGCACGCCTGGGCGGTGATGAGTTCGCTTTTCTTTTGCCTGCACTGACCAATGCGCAGGAAATTATGACCGTAGCGCGAGAAATCACCGAAACCCTGCAGACACCTTTTGTCGTGGAGGGTAACACGGTGGCGATTGGCGGCAGCGTGGGAATTACCCTGTTTCCCGATCACGGCGAGGATGGCGAGACCCTGTTGCGGCGCGCAGATATCGCATTGTACATCGCCAAGAACACCCGCAATGCCTACGCTCTTTATGACCCTGCGCACGATCAAAATAGTATTGACCAATTGACCCTGCGGGCCGAATTGCGCAACGCGATAGATACAGGAGAGTTGGTACTTCACTATCAGCCCAAGCTGCACATCAAAACCGGGCGTATCCAGGGTGTCGAGGCGTTGGTGCGCTGGCAGCATCCGCTGCATGGCTTGTTGATGCCGCCCCAATTTCTTCCTGTTGCGGAACGCAGTGGTCTTATTGGAGTGTTGACGCAATGGGTGCTGGTGGAGGCGCTGCGCCAGCACAATGTCTGGCAGCGCGCGGGCCTGGATCTCAAGGTGGCGGTCAATCTTTCCTCGCGCGTGCTCTATGATCTGCGCCTGCCGGATCAGATTGCTCACCATTTGATGAGATTTCATGTGCCCCCTTCCTCGCTGGAGCTCGAGATCACGGAAGACGCCATTATGATCGACCCCCAGCGCGCACTGGAAATACTGGCGCGGCTGAATGCCATGAGAATCAAACTTTCCATTGACGATTTCGGCACCGGTTACTCCTCGCTGGGTTATCTCAAACGCCTGCCTGTCGATGAAATCAAGATAGACAAAACGTTTGTCATGGAGATGGAACAATCCCGGAGCGACGCCGCCATCGTCCATGCCACCATCGACCTGGCGCACAACCTTGGCCTGAACGTGGTTGCCGAAGGCGTCGAAAGCGAGGGGATGTTGAGCATGCTGGCAAGGTTGAATTGCGATACCGCACAGGGTTTTTATATCAGCCGTCCCATACCGGGGGATCGGATGCAGGAGTGGTTGTCAAAATCGTCCTATACGCAACACGAGGTAATGATTGCGGAGGGCGTATGAATGCCGGTAGCAAGGTGATTTGGCAAAAGCAGCCTGTGGCAACAGGAGATAGAGCTATCCATTCTGGGATATAATCGGCCTCTAACAACAGGAGACCGAAAATGGCCACACCGAATATCGATGCCGTCAAAACCTATCTGCTTAACCTCCAGGACCGCATTTGCAAGGCACTTGAAGGGGAGGATGGCCAGGAGCGCTTCAAGGAGGATCGCTGGGATCGCGCCGAAGGCGGCGGAGGTATCAGCCGGGTGTTGACAGAGGGTGCGGTCTTCGAGCAGGCGGGCGTTAATTTCTCGCACGTATTTGGCGACAAGCTGCCGCCTTCCGCCACAGCCCATCGCCCCGAACTGGCGGGCCGCACTTTTCAGGCGTTGGGTGTGTCGCTGGTCATGCACCCACGCAATCCCTATGTCCCCACGTCCCACGCCAATGTACGTTTCTTTATCGCAGAAAAAGAGGGCGCCGAGCCCGTGTGGTGGTTTGGCGGCGGCTTTGATCTGACGCCCTATTATGGCTTTGAGGAAGACGCCATGCACTGGCACAGTGTCGCGCGCGAGGCCTGCCGGCCATTCGGCGAGGATATGTATCCGCGTTACAAGAAGTGGTGCGATGACTACTTCTTTCTCAAGCATCGCGGCGAGCCACGCGGTATCGGCGGGCTGTTTTTTGATGACCTCAACGAAGGCGGCTTTGCCCGTTGTTTCGGCTTCATGACCAGCGTGGGTGATCGGTACATCAATGCCTATTTGCCCATCGTCGCGCGTCGCAAGAATACCCCTTATGGCGAGCGCGAGCGCGATTTTCAACTCTACCGGCGCGGGCGCTATGTGGAATTCAATCTGGTCTACGACCGCGGCACCCTGTTCGGCCTGCAATCGGGCGGGCGCACCGAGTCCATCCTGATGTCCCTGCCGCCACTGGTGAAGTGGCGTTACAACTGGCGCCCGGAACCGGGGACGCCAGAGGCCAGATTATATGAAGTATTTCTCAAGCCGCGCGATTGGCTGGCGGACGAGAAGTAATTCAAAAAATAGCCGCCGAGAACGTCAAACCCTCCGCTCCCGTCTTGACCTTTGATAGTTTGGCGTTCTTTGCGGCTTAATCTTTGCCGGGTTCGCACGCGCCGCGACAGGGTATGCTGATGCGTTCACGCACGGTGGCATCCATGCGTAACGCAGTCAATGTCCCGCCCCACACGCAGCCCGTGTCCAGGTGATGGACGCCTTGCACGTCACATGCCCCCAGCGTCGACCAGTGACCGAAGACAATCTCCATATCCGCGCTAGCGCGGCCTGGCGCCATAAACCACGGCAGGTGCCCAGGTGACTGCGTGCCGGGGGCGCCCTTTTCTTTTAGCGCCAAGCGTCCCTCGCCGTCGCAATAACGTAGCCGCGTAAGGCAGTTGGTGATAAAGCGTAACCGGGCAGCACCCATCAATGTGGCTGACCACTGATCAGGCCCATTGCCATAAATTGCGGCAAGATAGTCGTGATAGCCACTCCCACACAACGCACCCTCCACCTCGGCAGCGCAGCCCCGCGCCGTGGTAAGATCCCACTGCGGTGGCAAGCCGGCATGGAGCATGGTGATGCCCAGCGTGGCGTCGTGATGCAGCAGGGGCTGATGGCTCAGCCATTCGAGCAGTTCTTCGCGGTCCGGCGCATGCAGCACATCGTGGAACGTATCGTTGCGGCGCGGGCGCGTATGGCCGCCCGCTACCGCGAGCAGATGGATGTCGTGATTACCCAGCACGGTCACCGCATGCGCGCCCAGGTCCCGCACGAAGCGCAACACTTCAAGAGACTGCGGCCCCCGGTTGACCAAATCGCCGGCAAACCACAGTTGATCTTGCTGTGGGTCAAAGGCGATTTTGTCGAGCAGGGCCATCAGGTCATCGAAACAGCCCTGAACATCGCCGATGGCATAGACCGCCATGGAGATTTAATTCTCGATCAGGCTGCGCAGCATCCACGCGGTTTTTTCATGCACCTGCATGCGCTGGGTGAGCAGGTCTGCGGTAGGCTGGTCGTTGGCTTTCTCGACCGCCGGGAAGATGGAGCGCGCGGTACGTGTCACGGCTTCCTGTCCTTCCACCAGCAGCTTGATCATCTCCTCGGCCTTGGGCACGCCGGTGGTCTCGGGGATGGAGCTTAATTGCACAAATTCGGAATAGGTGCCGGGTGCCGGGAAGCCCAAGGCGCGGATGCGTTCCGCAATCAGGTCAACAGCGAGCGCCTGTTCGTTGTATTGCGCCTCGAACATCAGGTGCAGTGTCTGGAACATCGGTCCGGTCACATTCCAGTGGAAGTTGTGGGTCTTGAGGTAAAGCGTATAGGTATCCGCCAGCAATCGTGACAGTCCATCCACAATCTCCGCGCGGTCTTTCTTCGAAATGCCTATGTCAATTTTCATGGGATTATCTCCTTTCTCTTTGAATTTGAAAATTATTTTCCCGTCATATGCGAATATTGCATAACCCGTTACTGATGTAAAGGACGTTGTTTTGGTTGACATGACCTGCCTGATCTGGGTATCTTATCCGGCTTTATGTTTGGTTGTCGCCACGTGCGGCGCCGTTCCATCCATTTGTTGTCGTTCAAAATATCGGATAAAGCTATGAAAAGAACATTTCAACCTAGCGTTATCAAGCGCAAGCGTACCCACGGATTTCGCGCACGTATGAGCACCCCGGGCGGCCGTCAGGTTATCAAGCGCCGTCGCGCCAAGGGCAGGACGCGCCTGTCAGCCTGACCGGCGACCCCGCCGCTTTGAGCTCGATGCTGGGCCCCGCTCTGGTTTTCGTTGTTGATTCCAAACAGGGGTCGGCTTCCGAGAAGCGTTTCGGCAGGTGTTGCCGACTCACCAGCCCCAGCGAATACAAGCTGGTTTTTGATGGGCAATATAAGTCGTCGGGCGGTGTCTTGGCCGTGCGGGCGCGGAAAAATGGTTGCGATTCCGCTCGCCTAGGTCTGGTGATATCGAAAAAAAGCGTGAAAGCCGCAGTGGGCCGGAATCGCATCAAGCGCTTGACGCGGGAGAGTTTCCGCCAGCACCAGGCCCGTCTTGCGGGCTTGGATGTGGTGGTGATGAGCCGCGCGGGTGCGGCGGATGTGCCCAACAGCAAAATATTCGCGATCCTGAGCAGGCATTGGGAAGCCCTCGAACGATGGAAAAAATCCTGACATTCATGATACGGGGCTACCGTTATCTGCTGAGCCCGTTCCTGGGTAACAACTGCCGTTTTTACCCAAGCTGTTCCTGTTACGCCGAGACGGCAATAAAAAACCACGGTGCATTGACCGGCTCCTGGATGGCGTTGCGCCGAATAGCGCGCTGTCATCCATGGCATCCGGGCGGCATTGATCCCGTACCTGAAAAAACGGATAAAAAGGCCTGATGGATAACTACAGAATTCTCCTGTTTGCAGCTTTGTCAGTTGTCATCCTGCTGCTCTGGCAGGCATGGCAGCAAGACTTTGGCGCGCCGCAAACGCCCACCGTTGTCGCAACCGGCCCCGGCGCCACTCCTGCCGTTCCTTCTGCTTCCCCGGCAGCAACAACTTCCACCGCTCCTGCACTAACCCCCGGAGCGCCAGCCGCAACCGTAGCGCCTGCTGTCCAGGCGGCTGCGCTGAAATCGGCGCAGCGCGTCCACGTCAAAACCGACGTGCTCGACGTGTATATTGATACCATCGGTGGTGATTTGCGCCAGGCGGATCTGCTCACCTACCCTGTTAAAGTGGATAAGCCGAACGAACCAGTGCGGTTGCTCACCGATGCGCAGGCGGATTTGTTTATTGCCCAGTCAGGCTTGTTATCGAGCCGTGCGGCCCCTGATTATCAGGCGCAGTTCAGCGCGGAGCAGACCGAGTACACACTGGGCGCCAGTGGTGCCAGCGAGATCAAGGTTCCGTTGGCCTGGACAGGGCCGGATGGCGTAGCCGTCACCAAAACCTATACCTTTAAGCGTGGCAGTTATGTCGTCGATGTCGAGCAGGCCGTGAACAACGCCTCGACGACAGAGTGGAAGGGGCGGCAGTACCGCCAGTTCCAGCGCCGGGATTCCTCCGATGGCGGCATGTCGCTGATTTATACCTACACCGGCGGTGTCATCTACAGCGAAGCAAAGAAATACGAAAAGATCCAGTTCGATGATATGGCGGCGGAGAACCTGAGCCGTGACATCCCCGGCGGCTGGGCGGCGATGATCCAGCACTATTTTCTTGGCGCCTGGATACCCAAAGCGGGCGAGGCGAATCACTATTACAGCCAGGCGCTGGATGACAAGCGCTATGTGCTCGGCATGGCGTCTCCCGAGATGGTCGTCGCACCCGGACAGAGCGGCAGTTTCAGCAGCCGCCTCTTCATTGGCCCGAAGTTGCAGGATACGCTGGAAAAGGTGGCACCTGGACTGGAGTTGACAGTCGATTACGGCATGTTGACGGTGATCGCAAAACCACTGTTCTGGCTGCTGGAGTGGCTGCATAAGATGGTGGGCAATTGGGGTTGGTCCATCGTGCTGGTGACCTTGATGATCAAGCTGGTGTTTTTCAAACTGTCGGAAACCAGTTACCGCTCTATGGCGAATATGCGTCGTCTGCAACCCAAGATGACCGCGCTCAAGGAACGTCATGGCGAAGACCGCCAGAAGTTCAGCCAGGCGATGATGGAGCTGTACAAAAAGGAAAAAGTGAATCCCATGGGTGGCTGCCTGCCCATCCTGGTGCAGATCCCGGTATTTATCGCACTTTACTGGATGTTGCTGGAAAGCGTGGAATTGCGCCAGGCACCGTTTATTCTGTGGATACAGGATCTTTCCACGCGCGATCCTTTCTACGTGTTGCCGCTGCTGATGGGTGCAACGATGTTTATCCAGCAAAAACTCAATCCGCCGCCGCCAGATCCGGTGATGGCAAAGATGATGAAGTTTTTGCCCTTTATATTCACGCCGTTTTTCGCTTTCTTCCCAGCGGGGCTAGTGCTGTACTGGGTGGTCAATAACGTGTTGTCGATTGCACAGCAGTGGTATATTACGCGCCGTATCGAACAACAGAGTGCGAAGGCTGCATGATAACGGCATGGACATCCTGCCAGGTTGTCCATTGCCCTGATTGAAGAAATGACCGCACCCACCGAAACTATCGTCGCGCTGGCCACGCCGCCGGGACGGGGTGGCGTGGGCATCGTGCGCGTGTCGGGACCGCTGGCATCAAGTATCGCCCACGGCGTGCTTGGATGTGTCCCGCCGCCGCGCCGTGCTGAATATCTGCCATTTCGTGATACCGATGGCGCGGTGATCGACACCGGCATCGCGCTATTTTTTTCCTCTCCTCATTCCTTTACCGGCGAAGATATCCTGGAGCTACAGGGCCATGGCGGCCCAGTGGTGCTGGATCTCCTGATAAAGCGCGCCATAGCACTAGGTGCGCGCCTGGCGCGCCCTGGCGAATTCTCCGAACGTGCCTTCCTGAACGACAAGCTCGATCTGGTACAGGCCGAGGCCATCGCCGATTTGATCGAAAGCGGCACCGAGCAGGCGGCGCGGGCCGCCACGCGGTCGTTGCAAGGCGAATTTTCTTTACACATCAATAGTCTGATCGAGCAGTTGATCGAACTGCGCATCTATGTGGAATCCGCCATCGACTTTCCCGAAGAGGAGATAGATTTTCTTTCCACGGGCAATGTTGGCGTGCGATTAAAAGGGATTATCGAAAACCTGCGTGGTGTCCTGGGATCTGCGCATCAAGGGCGTCTGCTGCGCGAAGGCATGACAGTGGTAATCGCCGGACGCCCCAACGCCGGCAAATCCAGCTTGCTCAACCGCCTTGCCTGTAGGGATGCGGCCATCGTCACCGACATCCCCGGTACCACCCGCGATGTGTTGCGTGAACACATCAACATCGACGGCCTGCCGCTGCACATCATCGACACCGCAGGTCTGCGCGATAGTACTGATCCCGTGGAGCAGCAAGGCATACAGCGCGCCTGGGGCGAGATTGCGCGCGCCGACCGCGTACTGTTGATGATGGATGACGGGGCAGCATTGGACGACGGGCAGAGCGATGAGCTGCGGAGCATCGTCGAAAAACTACCGACAGGACTGCCCATGACAGTGGTGCGCAACAAGATCGATGTGACGGGGCGCGCGCCGGGCGTCCGCGAGGGAGGCTTGGGTCCCGAAGTGGCGCTTTCCGCAAAGACAGGCGCGGGGATAGAGGCGCTACGCCAGCACCTGAAAGAATCCATGGGATACAGCAGCGCCGGTGAAGGCGGTTTCATGGCGCGCCGCCGCCACGTCGACGCCTTACAGCGCGCCCATCAGAGCCTGGAAAATGCAGATCATCAGTTTGAGCGTCACCGTGCGGGCGAATTGCTTGCCGAAGACCTGCGCCAGGCGCAGCAGATCTTGTCGGAAATCACCGGCGAATTTACTTCAGATGATCTGCTCGGAAGGATATTTGCGAGTTTTTGTATCGGGAAGTAGGCTGCAAACAATGCGTCTACCCTGTTGGACTTTGAAATCTCCCCCCGCACTGGTCTGCGATACCCATTTCGACAACTTGATGGCCCATCACTTCTATACGCAGGGAAGTGCTAGCCCTTGATTATTCCCATTTTGGGAACTATAATTTATCTTATCCATGGGAAAGATAAACCTTCATGCGCATTCTGGGATTGCCGCAACTCGAAGCGTTCAAGAAAAAACACGCAGATATTCGCGGGCCGTTGGACGCATGGCGCAAAGAGGTGGAGCGGGAGATTTGGCATTCAACCCAAGACATCAAAAAGCGGTATCCCAGCGCGGATTTTCTGGCTGAAAACCGCGTGATTTTTAACATTAAAGGCAATTCGTACCGATTGGTTGTCAAGGTGCGCTACCAAGGCGGAATGGTCTTGGTCGAATGGGTGGGAACCCATGCCGAATACGACAAAAAGAAATTTTAAGCTGTCTCAATATGGGCTTGGCTTAGGAGAGAAATGGCGATGAACATTAAAGTCATTAAGTCCAACGAGGACTACACGCAAGCAATGGCGCGGCTTTCCGCTCTGATGACGCTCGACCCTGAAGCTGGCTCCAAGAAAGATAATGAGCTGGAGTTGCTGGCGTTGGTGATCGAAGATTACGAGCGCAAAATCGTGCCACCTGCAGTGCCTGCCCCGGTGGATGCCATTCTGTTCCGCATGGACCAAATGAAACTCAGCCGCAAGGAACTGGAGCAATACATTGGTTCCACTTCTAAAGTCTCGGAGGTGCTGTCGCGCAAACGTCCATTGTCCCTTCCCATGATCCGGCGCCTACACCAAGGACTCGGTATTCCCGCCGATGTGCTCATAGGGTGTGAGGGTAATGAGATCGCCCTTGGTAACGCACCAGAGTTGGACTACAGCAAGCTTCCTCTCAAGGAGATGCTAGACAGAGGGTGCTTTGGCGACTTCAAAGGCAACGCGCAACGACTAAAGGACTATGCCGAGGATGAGTTTCTCAAATTCATGCACGACCTGTTGCCAAAACAGGCAGAGCCTGCGTTCCTGCGTGCACCGCTGCACCAGCGTGGCGTGCGCGGGGCTGACGGTAATGCCCTTCTCGCCTGGCGCCTGTGTGTGCTGAAAAAGTCCCGTGCAATGCCGGTTTCCCGCGAATACAAGAAAGGCATCGTCACGACCAAATGGATGAAGTCTCTCGCGAGTCTATCCGTCTTCGAAGATGGGCCAAGGCTTGCGCGCGAACAGCTAGGCATGGCGGGCATTACCTTGGTCACCGAGCCCCATTTCAAAGGAACTTATCTTGACGGTGCGGCCATGCTCGATGATGGGTGCCCCATTGTCGCGCTGACGCTACGCCACGACCGGCTGGATAATTTCTGGTTCGTGCTCATGCATGAGCTCGCCCACGTCGCCAAGCACCTGGACGCAGCGAATCCAGTGTTCACGGATGACTTGGAAAGTTCCGGCGAACAAGACCGCAAAGAGCGCGAGGCAGACGACATGGCTCAGGAAGTTTTGATCCCCCAGGCAGTTTGGGAAAAGTCAGCAGCCCGCACCAGTCACCTTGCAAAGGATGCCATTGCCCTGGCGGAAAAACTCAGCATTCATCCGGCCATCGTTGCCGGCCGTGTCCGGCATGAGACCAAGAATTACCGCATCCTGGCCAAGCTGCTCGGCCATGGTCTGGTCAGCCGCCACTTTGCCTAGCAGCCGAGGGTGGACACATCTTTCTGTGTCCACGCGGACAAAATCAACACGTGATCCTGTCGGCTGCATTTCATTCGTCCCATTTCAAGGGTTTGCAAACAACTCCTGGCGCGCCGCCTCGGTGACAGCAACTACGGCCGGATGAGTCAGTCGACGCTCCACTGAAATGGCGTAGAACCGTTCGATGATTTCATCGGTCCGGCCGATGGCCTCGACGCCATATTGGCGCCGCACCTCGTCGGCGATCACGGATGGCGCGATGAAGATACCGATGCCGGATTGTCCGAAGGCTTTCATCAAGGCGCTGTCGTCGAATTCGCCCACGATGCGCGGTTGAATCTGTCGCTCGCCAAACCAGCGCATGAGCCTTCCCCGGACGATGGTATTTTCGCCGGGCACCAGCATGGGTGCGCCTTGCAAGCTGTGCGGAAAGTCGCTGCCGTATAAGGCGGCGAGTTTGGATGTGGCGAAGAAGGTGATGCCGCATTCGCCGAGCTTGTGGCTGTATCCCTTCACGTCCATCTCTGAAGGCATCGGGCTGTCGGCAATTACCAGATCGAGACGCTGAATCGCCAGTTCCGCCATCAATCGCTCCAGCTTGTCTTCCCGGCAGACGATGCGCAGTGGCTCGGAGAGCGCCATCGCGGGGGCGAGTAGACGGTAGGCGATGGATTTGGGTACCACGTCGGCAATGCCAACCCGAAACAGCGTGTGGCGATCCCCGGGCTGGGTGCGCAGCATTTCCTCCAACCTCCCTCCCGTCTGGAAAATCTCTTCGGCGTAGGAGAGCGCGAGCCGGCCGGTCTCCGTGAGTTTCAGGCGCCGTCCGGCCCGCTGGAACAGTTCAACGCCCAGTGTTTCTTCCAGCAAGCCGATCTGGCCGCTGATGGTTTGCGGCGTAAGGTTCAATTGTTCGCAAGCGCGGACGATGCTGCCCGTCTTGGCGACGGCCCAGAAGTAGTGCAACTGTTTGTAATTAAGCATGGCGGCACCTCAATAGTTCGTTAATCCCGAATAATATAAAAGAATAACACTGCTTTTCTTGGTGATGGTGGGCACCTATCCTGAATGTGTAGGATTCCCTCACCACCCCCGAGGGGGTATGAGAGGATCCACTATCGCTTCACGCCGAGGCGGTAAATCTTCACGAAACCTCAATTGTCGAAGGGAATGATAATCATGAGCATGAAATCTTTTTTGTTGATGGGATGTCTTGGTGTCGCTGCTGTGCAGACTTCTGCCGCATGGTCCATTACGCTGCCACCACACGCTGCCGCAAAGGTGCCTGCCGCAGTTGTTCAGAAACTTGAAACAGGAACGCCCCAGGAGGTAATCGTATTATTTGATGACGCCGGTATTCAAAAAGAAGTTGCCGCCATGCGGGAGGCGGCTGGCTTGACCTCTGATGACGAAACGCTGCTTTCTTTTAAGAAAAAAGGCTTCGACACTACAAAATCAAGAGTATTTTCCAAATTGAAGCGCACCGAAGTGGGGGGTCGTTATCGACTATAGCCATCTGCCGATGGCGTTCGTCAAGATCAAGGATGGGCAGGCGCTCCAGCGATTTTTAAGTGATCCCGACGTCGTGGCGGTCTATGAAAATGTAGCCCATGAAGCGACTCTCCCGCAGAGTTTGGCATTGATCAATCAGCCCATTGCTCAATCGTTCGGCAAGACCGGCCGGGGTACGATGGTAGCCGTTCTGGACACGGGCCTTGACTGGACTCAACCTGGCTTTGATGGGGTAACCCCTGGCTGGGGATGCAGCGCAGTGGGGGGCAGTTGCAAGGTGCGCGTTGCCATTGACTTTGCGCCTAACGATGGCGTGCGTGATGATTTCAGTATGCACGGTACAAATGTCGCCGGCATCGTGGCGGGTGTCGCCCCTCAGACATACTTTGCGGCGCTTGATGTGTTCTCGGGCTCGACGGCGCAGGCTGCTCATGTACTGGCAGCGATCAACTGGGTGGTGCAAAACGCACGCCCTCACAATATTGTCGCCATGAATCTCAGCTTTGGTGGCAATGTTGGACACAGCGCCGAGTGCAGCAGCTCCTATATTGCCTCCGCATTTCAGAATGCCCGGAGTGCCGGGGTAATACCGGTGGTTGCATCAGGCAATAATGGATTTCTCAGTGGAATCTCCGAGCCGGCGTGCGCACCGGGTGCGGTGCGGGTGGGGGCGGTTTACGACAGCAATTTTGGCTCATACTCAGGAAGCTGCTCGGATGCCACCACGGCGGCAGACAAGGTGACATGCTTTTCAAACAGCGCATCTTTTCTGACGCTGCTGGCGCCTGGGGCTATGATTACTGCCGCAGGAGTTACCAAGGGCGGCACCTCTCAGGCGGCACCGCATGTTGCAGGGGCCGTCGCGGTGTTGAGGGCGTCTAATGGATTTCCGGGGGACACGCTGGATAATACGGTGGGTCGTATGGTCAATAGCGGTGTGCAGGTAAGGGATCACAGGAATGGCATAATCAAGCCCCGCCTCAATCTTGGCAGGGCGCTGGGCCTCAATTAGGGTATGGCAGGCAACCCCCTGGCGGAGAGGTTTATCCGCCAGGATCCGTTTAGCAGTGGACAAGCTAAAGAGGACCATCTGCTGGAGGTATGGTATTAACGTTTGTCCGGATTAGGGTATTGATGGTGGTGCCTCTAAAAAAGCTGGGTCCGAGTCCGGAAGGCCCGCCAATATCGGGCATTGCCGGGCCAGGATTGTGTACTGCCTGGTCAGGGAGCATTGGGAAACCTTTCCCCCAGCAGAAAGGCTCTTCTGCGGCGCACCTAAATTCAGGAGTTACAGCAGGAATGGTCATGTTGTTAATGCCCCCCTCCGCGTGTGTCTGTCCGGCAGAAAAAAACAGCAGCAGGAGCGCAGTCCCACAGGTTGTGTTTCGCAGATTCATTTTGATCCTCCTCATTGATTGCTCCCAAGGTCATCGTACTCTTGCCCAGCAAGGTCTGGCCGCCAAAGTCCGTTTAGCAGTGGACACGCGAAAAAACACCATCTGCTGGAGGTATGGTATTAACGTTTGTCCGGATTAGGGTATTGATGGTGGGGCCTCTAAAAAAGCTGGGTCCGAGTTCTTCGGGTATTGCCGGGCCAGGATCGGGTAATTCCCAGTGACGCCATCCGATGCAGCCATTCCTCGCGTCGCACAAAAATTCAGAATTTTCAGGAGTTACAGCAGGAGCGGCTATGTTGTTAATACCCCCCTCCGCGCGTGTCTGTCCGGCAGAAAAAAACAGCAGCAGGAGCGCAGTACCGCAGATTGTGTTTCGCAGATTCATTTTGATCCTCCTCGAGATTTGCCACGCCTCGATTTTGGTTTTCGGGTAATCAAGTTCGAAAATATCAGGTTTTTGCTCCAATGAGAAGCAAAATAATCCGTTCTTTATAGAGAATACTGGCCGCGATATTTATGTAACGGCGCGATTTTTCGAATCTTTAAGAGGTAGTGAGTTCAACAAGGTAATTAAGCATGGCGGTACCTCAATAGTTCGTTAATCCCGAATGATATAGCAAAATAATACTGCTTTTCTTGGTGATAATGGACGCCTATGCTGAATGCGTAGGGTTCACTCACCACCCCCGAGGGGGTATTTCAGAAGGCGGACTTATATGCAAATCAATATTTATGCGCATGGATTTACCACCACCGAAGCCCTGCGCGAGCATGTCACGAGGCGCTTGCATCATGCGTTGGGGGGCTGTGCTGACCAAATCTCCCAGGCCAGGGTGCGCCTGTCGGATGTCAACGGCCCGCGCGGCGGTGCAGACAAGTGCTGCCAAATCCAGGTGCGCTTGGCGCACCTGGCCGATGTGGTCATCGAGAATACTGAAGCCGATCTCTATGTCGCCATCGACCGTGCGGCGGAACGGGTCGGCAGGACAGCGGCGCGCCACATTGCCCGCCAACGACGGCCGGTTCGTATGTCGTCGCGTCAGGAACCCGCCTCCGACTCGCTGGTGGAATGTTGAGTCCACAGCGGAGCCAATCATTCAACTCTCATTTAGAGGTAATGCCCCATGAACATGAATTCGCAAATAACGTCCCTTGGCCGTGCCCAGACATCGGTTCTGGAAACCAATAAGGTCATACGCAACACCTATATGCTGTTATCAATGACGCTGGCATTCAGCGCTCTCACAGCGGGCGCGTCGATGGCGCTGAATTTGCCCCATCCTGGCCTGATTGTCACCTTGATCGGCTATTTTGGGTTGCTCTTCCTCACCGCCAAATTCAAAAACAGCAGTCTGGGCCTGGGGTTCGTCTTCGCTCTCACCGGCTTTATGGGTTACACCCTCGGGCCTATCCTCAGTAGCTATCTCAGTCTGCCCAATGGCGGTCAGATCGTGATGACCGCGATGGGCGCGACTGCAGCCGTTTTCCTCGGTCTTTCCGGCTATGCCGTGACCAGCCGCAAGGATTTCAGTTTCATGGGCGGCTTTCTCATGGTCGGCATCCTGGTGGCCTTCCTTGCCGGCCTCGGCGCAATATTCTTTGAGCTGCCCGCCCTGTCGCTGGCCGTCTCCGCCATGTTCGTGCTGCTCATGGCGGGGCTGATCCTGTATGAGACCAGCAATATCATCCACGGCGGCGAGACCAATTACATCATGGCCACAGTGACGCTGTTCGTCGCCATCTTCAACCTCTTTACCAGCCTGCTGCACCTTCTGGGCTTTGCCAACAATGGCGAGTAATGGCGTGATTCAATCGAGTCTGAATTCAATGAAAGCGGCAGGGACCATGGCACGTATGAGAGTCGTTGTGATCGCGCTGGCGGTCGTCGGCCTGGCGGGTTGTGAACAGGCTGAACAGTCTGCCCAAAGGGTGTTGGGCAAGGCCGAGCAATCGGCACAGGGGGTGATCGACCAGGCCAAGCAGGCCGCTGGCAATCTGCTCGGCGCGTCGGGTGAAGATCAGGGCAAGGAGGCTAAGGAGAAATCCAAGGATACGGGCGAAGAGCATGAGCGAAAATCCGCCGAAGGCAAGGACGAATGACGCGACTGAGTTTCGCAGAGGCGGGCGCGTCTGCGCTGTCCCTCGTCCCTATTCGTAACCGCAGGAGAAAGTAGGCAATGATTTTGAACAAACAAGAACCATGTTCGATTCCATCAGCAACTCCGTTAGACTCCGCATGGAATTGGAACCTGGCTGTCATTGATGCGCAGAACTGGGTAAAAGACATTTTTGTCAAACCTCGCGTCACTCGCTACCCGGTCAAATTGCTGCGTTACTGGTTTATGTACAATTTGCTCCGAGAGGAGCGAACCCGGCTTGGGCGGCCGTTGCGCGTGTGCGAGATTGGCGTTGACCGAGGGCAAATGCTGCGCTTCACGCGAGATGCCGGGTTTGCCGATATTGAGTCCTGGGTGGCGGTGGATTGCAGGCTGCAACCCGAATTGCGCGAGTCTGGCTATACCAGGCAGATCGAGGCTAATGTTGATCTGCCCGATTTTTTCCTGGATGAAAAATACGACGTGATCATCGTGCTCCACCTTCTGGAACATCTCTTTGAGCCGGAACAATTGACCCATCGGCTGTCTGCCGCGCTAGCGCCCGGCGGGGTCATGATCGGTGGTTTTCCTGTTACGCCAAAGTGGGCGGCATCCTATTGGCAGAAGAGAATCCGTCGTACCGCGCCAAAGTTTGGTCACGTTAGCGTATTCTCACCGCGACGCGTGGAAAACATGGCGAACAGCTCCGGACTCCGCCTTGATTTTATTTCTGGCGCTTTCCTTATTCGGAAAACCGGGTCATTTATTGAGAATTCCAAGATATGGCTACGGCTTAATTTGCTCTTTGGCGCTCTTTTCCCCGCGCTGGGCGGCGAAATCTACTGGCGAATGCGTAAGTGAATCATTCTGGCGTATCATTAGTGCTTTGATGTAAGGCTGGAAGTCCGATGTGGAACCCCTATGTAATCATTCTTGGCCTCTTTGTCGCTGCCGGTTTTGTCGTCACCCTCTGGGGTTTGAGGATTATCGCCAAGGGTCGGAGAACGTTGCGTTGGCCCTCCACCGAAGGCAGTATCGAGGAGTCCAGGCTCGCCTCGGATACCGACGATCTGTTTCCGCATATCCTGTTCAGCTACAAGGTGGGCGCCCAAACTTACCGGCGAGAACTTGGGTTTCCAGGCGGGACTAACCCGACGCCGGAATTCGCTGCGAGTTATGTCAAGAAATTTCCCGTAGGCGAGAGAGTCCGGGTCTTTTACGATCCCGAACGACCGGATCAGGCCACACTTGAGCCCGGCCTGGTGCAGGGTGACTGGATGATACTCACATTAGGTATCTCAGCCACGATTTTTGGGATTTTATTACTGGTGTTTGGTCATAGCTGAGGCTTCGCGTAGGTTGATGGGCGCGTCATTATTATGTCACCGCGAACAAATGAGGGATGAAGGAAGTGGCGTGGTAATGGAAAGCCTGCTATGAGCGAAATGCTCGAATGGACATGAGCCGATGATGCGTTGCCACCGAACAATTGCGTGCATCCTGTGTGTTCACTGCACAACGCGCGCCCCTCATGTAATCGACTGACGTCGGCCCAGTCCGGGGCGGGCAGTTTCATGGCCCGCCAGCTCGAACATCGTCATGCCGGCGATCTACTCGCCGAAGACCTGTGCCAGGCGCAATACATCCTCTCCGAAATCACTGGCGAGTTTACCTCCGATGACTTGCTGGGGAGAATTTTCTCCAGTTTTTACATAGACAAATAGGCCCCCGTCTACTGTCACATAGTCAAGCCCTGCAAGAGCTGCTTGCCAACGGTGGCGGCTCTCCATTGTTACCATTCCTCTTATTTCCCCGCCTGAAGCCCTATCTTTGCCAGCTTTTCGAAACTTTTTTGATAAAACTGCTAAACCTTTTTAGAAGCCATCCGCTACAGGCGGCATGAGACTCAAAAGAATAATGGCAAATGCCCACTATATAGGGATGAATGCAGCATGAACATCAAGCAAAAAATATGGTCGTTGCCGGTTGTCGCCGTGCTGATCTTTGCGGTTGGCATCGCGGTCAATTACGTGTTTTCTTCGTCAACTTCTGCGTTGCTGGATCGGGTCCGCAATGTCGATTATCCGTTACTGGGTAATACGCAACAGCTCATTGCCGATTTCAAAGGTATCCAGGAAAACCTGAAGAACGCAGTGACGGCCAACGACAAGAAGGGATTGGAGTTGGCAGGGGAGAAGGCAGCCAGTTTCAGGAATAATCTTGGCGAACTGACCAAGATTCCTGGAACGAAGGAAAGTGCGGAAAAGATCGGTAAGGAGTTTGACGAGTATTACCAGGCTGCCGGTGACACCGCCTCCATCATGCTGGGTGTAAAAAGCGGCGATATTAGCGCATCCGCAGCCAAGATGCAGCCGACCCTGGAGGCCTTGAATACCACGCTCAGCTCATCCAAGGAACATGCAGCCAAGGAATTTGCGGCGGGATTTGCCGGGATAGAAAGTAATGTGCAGCGCGGGCTAATGGCCAGTATCGCTGTCGCGGTAGTGATCATTCTTGGTTTGGGACTGATCTCCTTTTTTGTCATTACTTCCATCACTACCAGCCTGAAAGAAATTCTAAGCCGCGTTGAGGATATCGCTAGCGGTGACGCCGACCTCACCAAGCAGGTGAACATCGCGAGCACCGATGAATTAGGCCAGCTTGCAAGCTTGATCAACAAGTTCATCGGTAATCTGCATGGCGTGATGTCGCGCGTGGCAACGATCTCGAAGGATGTGCGGAATTCCTCAAGAGAGCTTTCAACAGTCACCTCAGGTTTGTCTCAAGGAGGGCAGATGCAGGCCGATCAGGTGACGCGTATCGCCCGCGCCATGGAGGAGGTATCGGCGACAATTACCGAGATGGATAGAAGCAGCGCCAACGCGGCGGACTCCGCCACGGCAACCTATCAGGCCGCAAAAGAGGGCGGATTGGTCATTCAGGACACCATCGACAGCATGCACAAGGTGTCGGATTCCGTGAACGAAGCTGCCCACATGGTGCAAGCGCTGGGAGCGAGTTCCAGCCATATCGGCGAGGTAATCCGCGTGATCCGGGACATCGCCGATCAGACCAATTTGCTGGCGTTAAACGCCGCCATCGAGGCGGCGCGTGCTGGTGAACAGGGGCGTGGCTTCGCAGTGGTGGCCGATGAGGTACGTAATCTGGCGGGCCGCACTTCGCAGGCGACCTTGGAGATTAACCAGATGATCGAGAAGATTCAGGGCGAGGTCGGTGTCACAGTCAACTGCATTTCGTCCGGGAGAGAGGCGGCGTCGATCGGTAAGGAACGGGCAGCCAATGCTCAGTCGGCGCTGGAAAACATTTTGGGCAGTATCAATGGTGTCGGTGGATTGATCCGTGAAATTGCCATGGCGACGGAAAACGTCGCGCATGGCGTACAGGAGATCACCAGCGAAACTGATCAGATTGCCAGTGTCGCGCAAAACAGTTTGGCGCAGACCCGGCACGCCATGCAGCAAAGCGACAAGCTGGATAGCGCTACAGAGCAGTTGGACAAAATGGTAGGTAGTTTCAAACTTTAACGGAAAGGAGAAGGAAATGCAGTCTATTTGCAAAAGGTATTTAGCCGTGGCCATTAGCGGCATCAGCTTGGCTGCTGGAGTTCAATCAGCGCTGGCGGTGGAGATAAATGACAAGCTTTCAATTTACGGGTATGGCCATCAAGCCTATATGCGTACCAACGGCAATGCCTATCTCGAGGCGGACAAGAAGGGTGATTGGGGTTACGGTGCTCTTGCATTGGTGATTGCCGCAACACTTGATGACAAGACCAAGGTCTGGATGCACCTGCATAATACGGCAGAAACGACGCGCATGGACTGGGCCTACATCGACCGCCAGGTGAGCGCCGGTCTTGCGCTGCGTGCTGGCCAGATAAAGATGCCGGTGGGGTTGTATAACGAAATTCGTGACATCAAGTTTCTGCAGCTTGCCACGTTGGCTCCGGCTCTCTATCAGGAAGCCTCAAGAATGACCGATGAGGGCTATCGAGGCCTCGGCTTGACTTATAATCACGCTGTCGGAGCGGGTAGCCTCTCCTGGGATGGTTATACGGGCCAGGTGGTTGATCTTGAGGTTCTTGCAGGAACCGCCAAGGAGAAAATGCGGCGCATGGTTGGCGGGCGCGTTACTTACAATGCTCCGGTGGATGGGCTGCGCTTCATGGCCTCGACTTATGACAGCAGGCTGCAGCAGGGAGGCGGTCTCGAAGGTAGCCGGAGAGTGTGGATATTATCGGCCGACTACAAGGCGAACAATCTTGACATCAAGGCCGAGTATGCGCCGATGAAGTTTTTCGGCATCAAGAGCAAAACCTATTACGCGCAGGCAGGCTATACCCTTGCCGAGAAGTGGACGCCCTTCGCCCGCTACGACTATGTTACGACCGACAGCACGCAGAGCGACGATCCTTCTTACTACCAAAAGACCGCTACCATTGGCGTAGGCTACAAGTTTAGCGACAACGTCGGTTTCCGCCTGGAAGACCACTTCAATCGTGGCTATGCCCTGCCTGTAGTTACCGGCGAAACCGTTGCGGGTGCTGGCAAGAACAACTGGAATATGTTGGTGGCCAGCATTAACTTCATATTTTAAGGCGGGAGAAAAAGAAGATGAAAGTGATTTTGCGTAGCATTTTGGCGGCGGGTATAGGCGCCATGATGGCCCTGCCTGCCTGGGCCGGAGATGTGGTGGTGATCGTCAACAAGGGCAACACCAATGCCGTGGACAAGGCATTTGTCGTGAAGGTTTATACGGGCGAGGCGAAAGCCTGGTCGGACGGCGGCCCGATATTTTCCGTCGATCAGGGAGAGAGCAACCCGGTCCGCGCGGATTTTTCCAGCAACGTGCTCGGTAAGAGTGTTTCCAACATGAAGGCGCTGTGGGCGCAGAACATCTTTGCCGGCAAGGCGCTGCCACCCAAGGTCGTCGACCAGGATGCCGAGGTCAAGAAGGTGGTCAGCACCAACAAAAATGCCATAGGCTACATCAGCGCATCCAGCGTGGACGACACCGTGAAAGTTGTCGTGAAGTAACCACCGCCGCGGAGCGCCGCCCGCTTGCGGCCTTCGCGGCTTTTTTAGAAATCATCCTCAATCATCGCTTTGAGCGCGGCAAGCCTGTTTCGCTCCTGTGGCGTCAGGTATTTCATCTGATAGATCTCAACCGCGCCTGGCGTGGCGAGGATTTTGCCGAATTGCTGTATCCAGGTGTCCAGTTGCGCATCCCGGTATTGATAGTCCCCAAAGGGAAAGGGTGCCCAGCCCTCGCCATCGCGCCCGGCGAATTCTTCGGGAGTCATTTCGATGGGGAATATTTCCTTGGCGCGTTCTTCCAGTTCGAGCGGGGCTAAGGGGCGCTGCGTCTTGTTTTCGGGCATGATTCTGGTCTTTGGTGTGGTGGTAAAGTTGACTGTAAAGCGTAACATATCCCAGGCAATGAAATTGCCGCTTCCCTTTTTTGGTGATTCGCGTAAAATACCCGGTTTTATTCCGCCTGCGCGTTGTGCGGGTTTTTCAGGTTTGATTCAAAGGAAGCAGACACAATGGTAACCATTCGTTTGGCACGTGGCGGCGCGAAAAAACGCCCTTTTTACCACATCGTCGTGACCGATTCGCGCAATCCGCGTGATGGCCGCTATATCGAGCGCGTAGGGTTTTTCAATCCCGTTGCGACTGGCGGCGAAGTGCGCTTGAACGTAAACAATGAGCGGGTGAATTACTGGGTATCCAAAGGTGCTCAGCCCTCCGAGCGTGTTGCTTCGCTGGTCAAGCAGCAGGCCGCCTGATAAGGCAGGGTCAGCGGGAGGTGCATGCGCCCGCTTACCGCCCTCGGCGCATCCATAGATGAGCACCCTGAATGGCGCAAGTGACAATCCCTCTGATTTGGTTGTAGTTGGGCGGATTTCCGGAATTTTCGGGGTGCGCGGCTGGGTCAAGGTGTATTCGTACACCCATCCGCTGGAAAATATTTTGGTCTATAACCCCTGGCAGGTACGCCTGGGAGAAGAATGGAAGCCCATGAGCTTGCTGGGCGGTCGCCCTCATGGCAAAGGCATCGTCGCGCAGCTTGAGGGTTTCAGCGATCCCGAATCCGCCAGGACCCTGTTGGGTGCGGATATCGCGGTGTGCCGGGATCAGTTGCCGTCACCTCGCTCCGGACAGTATTACTGGAGGGATTTGGTGGGCTTGGCTGTCGAGACGCTCGACGGCGTCGCGCTGGGCACGGTGGATCATCTGTTGGAAACCGGCGCGAATGACGTGCTGGTGGTCATGGGTGAGCGGGAGCGTCTGATTCCCTATATTGACCAGGTGGTGGTTGAGGTCGATTTGCATGAGAAACGCATGCGTGTCGATTGGGATCCTGAGTTCTAGCGGATGCGTGTCGATGTTGTCACCTTGTTCCCGCCCATGTTCGAGGGGTTCACCCAGCATGGCGTGACAGGCAGGGCGGTACAGCGGGGCGTGTTGCAGCTAGGGCTGTGGAACCCGCGCGATTACACCCATGATCGTCATCGCACGGTTGATGCCCGATCTTATGGCGGCGGCCCCGGCATGGTGATGATGGCGCAGCCAATGCGCGATGCCATCCGTGCGGCGCGCGCTGCCGACGTGGAGCCGGTCCGGGTGATTTATCTCTCGCCGCAGGGACGGCGCCTGGATCAGGCTGGTGTGCATGAGCTGGCCGCGCGATCCCGGCTGGTGCTGGTGGCGGGGCGTTACGAAGGGATTGACGAGCGGGTGCTACTGACCGAGATCGACGAGGAATGGTCGATTGGCGACTATGTGCTCAGCGGTGGTGAATTGGCGGCGATGGTGGTTATCGATGCCGTGGCTCGATTGCAGGCCGGCGTGCTGGGGCATGAAGATTCCGCGCAGCAGGATTCGTTTGCCGAAGGACTACTGGATTATCCGCACTATACCCGGCCTGAAGAGGTTGACGGGATGAGGGTGCCAGAGGTGCTGATGAGCGGCGATCATAAGGCGATCCACCGTTGGCGGTGCAAGCAGGCGCTGGGGCGGACATGGCTAAGACGGCCGGACATGCTGGAGGATTTGACACTGGATGCGGCACAGCGTGAGTTGCTGAGTGAATTCCAGAGAGAATACAAGAAGTTGTAGGACAGGCGCATAACCGGCTTGACTCAATGAAGCTAAGATTTAACTGATTGGAGCGACAAACTATGAACATTATTCAACAAATCGAAGCCGAGCAGATGACTCGTGTGTTGCCTGCTTTTAACCCAGGCGATACAGTGACGGTGCAGGTGAAGGTTAAGGAAGGCAATCGTGAGCGTTTGCAGGCATTTGAAGGCGTTGTCATCGCCAAGAGCAGCCGTGGCTTGAATTCATCCTTTACCGTGCGCAAGGTTTCGCATGGTGAGGGCGTGGAGCGTGTTTTCCAGACCCATAGCCCGGGCATTGAGTCTGTTTCGGTCAAACGCCGTGGCGCCGTGCGCCGCGCCAAGCTTTACTACCTGCGCGATCTGAAAGGCAAGGCTGCGCGCATTAAAGAAAAGCTGTAATATCGTTTTCCTTCATTCCTCTTTGGCAATCAAGGGGAATGAAGGAAATGCCGACGGGCATTTTCTAGTAGTAAATTCCAAGCGGGGTGAGCGCGTTGTGATGAGAGACGGACGTTGCAACAAGCATCGCCGGTTTCCCTTTGCGCGCGCTATCTTCCGCTTTATGTTTTCCTTTTCTCGCTTTTTCCCTCAGACGAATAACTCCCGCGTGGTTCTTGGCCTGGCCCTGTGGCTGATGCTGTTTGCCATGCCCATGGCGCATGCCGATCAATTTGAAGAATTAACCACGCTGGCAGGGCAAAGCGCTACGGCCGGTCTCGCGATGCATCTGATAGATGTGCATCAGCCTGCTGCCTCATCAACCCCCTCTGATTGGGCGCAATGGGAACGGGTACGGATAGCCATCCTTCAGCAGCAGAGAGATTGGGAAACGGTAGCGCAACGGGTGGGTGCCTTGCCGCAAAATATGCCGCAAGAGTTTGTCCGATGGGCGCTTGCGCAGGGCGTGGCTGCGCATCTTGATCTGGGCCATGGTGCGGCGGCGCGCGAGTTGCTGTTGCGCTTGCTGTGGACGCCCGGTGAAGCTGGGGAAAGCCGCCCGTTCGCACAGTGGCGCGTGATGGTGATTCGCAGCTATATCATGGATGGCCTTAAGGACGATGCGTATACCGCGATGCTGCGTTATCAGCAGGATTATGGCGATACAGACGCGCAAACCCAGTTGCTGCGCGCGCAGGTGATGCTGGTCTCCGGACGCGCCGCCGAGGCTATTCAATCGTTGTTGACTGTGGCGGGGCCGGAGGCTTCCACATTGCGTTTGCTGGCGCGCCTGCGTAGTGGCGATAACCCGGAAGGCATCATGCGCGAGACGGAGGGTGCGCTGGCTGATGATAAGCTAGCCGCCCCGATCAAGGCCAGGCTATGGGCCACGCAGGCCGAGGCGGCGCAGCGCAGCGGTGATTGTGCCCGCCAGGTGCGCGCGCTGGAGCAGGTGCTGTCTTTGGATCAAGGCGCATTGGCGAAAGACGGTCTGTTTACCATCACCGCTGATACGGTATGGGACGCCTATCGGAGCTGCGCGCGTGCGGTGGGAAATCGTGAGCGATTATTAATGGGTGAATTCGAGCCGTGGTTTGCTGCTGCGCTGTACTTGATGGCCACGCAGCCAGCCGAGGCGCGCGCGGTCTTCGCAATACTGGCGCAGGAGGGTGATACGCTGGAGCTTCGCCTGCGAGCGCATCGGCAGCTTATCAAGTTGCTGGCTAAAGACAAGCAAGGTGAGGAGCTGGTGCGTCGGTTATACCGTGATCCAGGGCGTTTTTCCTAGCTGTGTTGTCCTATGACGCCATTCTGACCGCGCCTTTTCCTCAGGCGAAGCTTGGTATCCGTATTAACCGTGGTGCACTTTGCACTATCGATTTCCTTGATCCCAGCATAGATGACCTGCCGCCAATGGAGCCCGTTGCCCGGGAGGTGGCGCAGCAGTTGATGGCGTATTTCGCCAATCCCGCCCATGTTTTTTCGTTGCCGTCGGCGCTGCTGGGTACGCCTTTTCAACGCCGCGTATGGCAGACGCTGTGCGAGGTGCCGCCCGGCAAACCGTGCCGCTATGGTGATTTGGCCCTGCGGCTTGGCAGTGGCCCGCGCGCGGTGGGTGGGGCGTGCCGGGCCAACCAGATCCCTATTGTTGTGCCCTGTCATCGTGTCGTCAGTGCGAGCGGGTTGGGAGGATATTCCGGCGCGGTTTCAGGCGAAGGACTGGCTATCAAGCGCTGGTTGCTGGATCATGAAAGTCGATTGTGATGCGGACCTTGCCGCCATCGAGGTGTTTCTCGATGCGATATGGATGGAGCGCGGTTTAAGCGCCAATACCTTGGCGGCTTATCGCACGGATCTTGCCGGTTTTGCGGCATGGCTGACAGCGCAGGGCAAGGCTCTTATTTCCGCAGGGCCGGAGGATTTGTCCGGTTATCTGGCGACGCGAAAGCATGTTCGTTCCATGGCGCGCTTACTGTCCTGTCTGCGGCGGTTTTATCAGTATCTGGTGCGGGAGGGGCGTTTGGCGGCCGATCCCAGCGCGCTCATCGACGCACCCAAGCTGGGGCGCCCCTTGCCCAAGTCGTTGACCGAGACAGAGGTGGAGGCATTGCTCGACGCGCCCCCGACTGAGGAAGTGTTGGGCTTGCGTGACCGTGCCATGCTGGAGCTGCTCTATGCCAGCGGCCTACGCGTTTCAGAGCTGGTGGGCGCAGGTGTTGCGCAGGTGAATTTAAGTCAGGGCGTGGTGCGTATCACAGGGAAGGGTGGCAAGGAGCGTCTTGTCCCGATCGGTGAGGAATCGCTGTTATGGCTGGAGCGTTATCTGCGCGAGGGACGGCCTGAACTGCTGAAAGGGAGGCAATGCGTCGCGATGTTTGTGACGCAACGCGGCGCGGCGATGACGCGTCAAGCGTTCTGGTATCTGATCAAGCGCTACGCGCAACAGGCCGGAATCGCCGCTGCCAGGATTTCCCCGCATACGCTGCGCCATTCGTTCGCCACCCATTTACTGAATCATGGTGCCGATTTGCGCGTTTTGCAGATGCTGCTCGGGCACAGTGACTTATCCACCACGCAAATTTATACTCATGTCGCACAAGAGCGGTTGAAGAGTCTGCATGCCAGGCATCATCCGCGTGGTTGATGTTGTTCGCTAGAGGTTTTAAAGATATATGCCATCCTTTGACGTGGTATCGGAAGTAAACATGCCGGAAGTGCGTAACGCGGTGGATCAGGCCAACCGTGAGATTGCCACGCGTTTTGATTTCAAGGGGTCGGGCGCGCACATTGAGCAGGCCGATGCTGTGGTCACTCTCCATGCCAGCAGCGAATTCCAGATTGATCAGATGCTGGATATCATGTTGGGCAAGTTCGCCAAACGTGGCGTGGATATTGCTTGCCTGGATAAGGGTAAGGTAGAGGCCGCCGGTAACAAGGCGCGTCAACCGTTCACCGTGCGCCAGGGGATCGATGCCGAGCAGGCCAGAAAGATTGTGAAACTTATAAAGGACAGCAAGGCGAAAGTGCAGGTTGCGATCCAGGGCGAGCAGGTGCGTGTTACGGGAAAGAAACGCGATGATTTGCAAGAGGTTATCGCGCTGTTGCGGCAGTCCAAACTTGATCTGCCTGTGCAGTTCACCAATTTCCGCGACTGAGAGCCTATCCGTGAATAAATCATCCCTGCGACGGAGGCCGCCCTTCATATACAGGGGGCGCAGGGCCAGGAACGCTGAGCGTAGTGTGCTTGTTGCACATGAGCGAAGCGTGACGCCGCACTGCGCAAAACCGGCCCCGTCCCTTTGGGCATTGTCACCTTCACGGTGGTTGCGCCCCAAAATAAGCCATGCGGCGTTGCTCGCCGCTCATTTGGAATTACCAAACTTCGCGTCTCGCGTCTTGCCTGGCTTATTTTGGGGCAGCAACGCAGGGATGATTTATTCACGGATAGGCTCTAAGGCGACAATGATGATTAAAAATGTGTTTCTTGTGATATTGCTTGCCGTATCCGGCACCCAGATTGTGATGGCGGATGACGCCGATATGGCTGAAATCAACAAGGCGCTGCAGGTACTGGCGCCCGGCGTAAAGCCGGACAGCATCACGCCATCCTCGCTTCCGGGGATATACGAAGTCATGCTTGGCGCGGATGTGGTTTATATATCGAAAAATGGGCGTTATCTGCTGCAAGGCGATTTAGTGGATTTGCAGACAAAGAAAAATCTGACTGAGGGAAAACGCGCCGCAGGACGCCTCAAGCTGGTTAATTCCATGCGGGAAGACAGAATGATTGTGTTTGCGCCGACAAAAGTGAAGCACACCATTACGGTTTTTACAGATATCGACTGTCCCTACTGCCGGAAAATGCACGCGGAAATGTCCGCGTTGAATCAGCTTGGCATCAAAGTGCGCTACATGTTGTATCCGCGTGCCGGGATAAACTCTGAATCTTATGAAAAAGCGGTATCCGTATGGTGCGCGAAGGATCGTAAGGCGGCGCTGACTACAGCGAAGGCCACTGGCACTATCGCAAAGAAAACCTGCGAGAATCCAGTACGGGAGCATATGGCCCTGGCCGACAGTATGGGGGTGACGGGTACGCCTACCCTGGTGCTGGAAGACGGCAGTACGTTGCCGGGCTATGTTCCGGCGCAGCGTTTAAGCAGATTGTTGGATGACGCCAGCGCGAGTAAAGTGAATTAAATCTAAAAACGGTATAGAGCACTTTACAAAGCGCCAAAATGTAGAGCATGATACTCAACAGTTATGGTTTTTATATTTCATGGCTGGGATGCTGGGGAAGGTTTGCAACGATTATTATCCATGGGACGGGGTGCAAGGATGGGGCATGGAAACGTGATCGCCACGGAGTGACGCGGGGCAAGGATGCCCGACTGGAGTAGTGGAAAGGCGGCCTTCGGGCCGCCTTTCTTTTTTCATGGCCTAACGCACAGGCAGAATCGCATTCTCGATGCGCTTTGCGCCTTTGATCGCGTCAGATGGGTAGGAGGGTAGCGGCGGCATGGCGATGGTTTTGTCGGTGGTCAACGCCAGGCCTTTGCGGTAACAGTCTAAGGCGTTTCCCTGTTCCCCCAGCCGCTCCAGTAGCTGCCCCAGTATCTGAAATGTTTCAGGTTTGGCCTCCTCACCAATGCTGCTCTCAAGGTAACGGCGTGCTTTGCCCCACAGACGGTTGCGTAGACACAGGCGGCCCAGCGTCAGCAGCAGCACAGTATTATTCTCCCGGTCTTTGAGCCACGCTTCTGCGCGGGCAAGCTGTTTTGCCGGATCGGCCCCGGTAGCCAGTCCATAGAGATAGACCAGGGTGTTGCTCCAATTTTTCTGGATTGACTCCTGCAACATCGTTTCCGCCTGCTCGCCCGCGCCTTGGGCGATGAGGGCGCGGGCGTATTCGGACAAGATGCTTTCGTGTTGACGCAATTTTTGCGGCACCTGCTGCCAGGCCTTTACCAACGCCAGTGAATCGGGGCCTTGTGCGGCGCGGGCCAGCAGCCTTGCATGAGCCGTGCATTCCAGGTCATCAGCACGTTGGCCATCTATGACGCCAAGCCGGCGCAGATCGGGCAGTAACTCAAGCAGGTGTTGCCATTCCTGTGATTCGATATATAAGGTCATGAGCAGTTTTAGCACAGCGGTGTTTTTGTGCGCGATACCGCGCAGTTTGTGCAGCGTGGCTATCGCCTGGCCGGTTTGTTTATGGGCGATTTGCAGGGTGGCTTGAGTTAAGCCGGTTGCGACATCATGGCTGGGGTCACATTGTTGTGCCAGTTGCAGATAATTGTCGCGCCGGTCATCAGCGCCTTGCTCCTGTGCGGCGCGCGCGGCGGCGAGATAGTTGAGGAGCGGTGTCTCGCTATGCTCGGTATGTTTGGTGAGTTCTTTCTCTGCTGCAGCCCAATTACCCTCAGCCAATTTGACAAATCCATGTATTAGCGCGGTACGCGCCCTGTTCAGCCGTTTCTGTTTCTGCAATTGTTTCAGCCGTTTTGGGAAGCGCCGCATCGCCGTCCAAAGGCGCAGCACGTAGTGGAAGGCGAAAAAGGCTAGCAGCAGCACAATCACTAGCAGCACGAGGCTGGTTTCCAGCGTCCACTCGCGATAAACGATCTGGACATATCCCGGATCGCCTGATACACCCAGACCGATGCCGGCGGCGGCAATCAGGGCGAGCAGCACATAGGCCAATAGCTTCATGGAGATGACTTACCTTGAGTGTCGCTCTGAACGCCAGGTGTGGCGGGTGCCACAGGGTGGGTGATGGCGCCTCCATTGCGCGCGAGCCAGGCGTGCAAGGTTTTCAGCGAGGGGGAAATATCCGGCAGCGGCGGCGCAAGATCCATCTTTTCAAGCCGGGCTATGGTATCTTGCGCGGCTTTGGCGGCGGCATCCTGCTCAAAATAGCGAGCCAGCCAGTCACGCGCGGTTGATAGGCTCATGTGCAAGGTTTTTGTGTCGCGCCGCAGCAGGGCAAGGCGCGCTGTTTCCAATGCCAGGCGCAGATTGTGGCGCAGGAAAAAACGCTGATCAGGGCTGGTCAGCGGCAGGATGGCCTGATCGGTGCGTCTGATTACCACCAGGCTTTTGAGTTCTTGCCATGCGCCGCTCCAGAAATTTTGTGTCTCACGAGGAAGCGATGCGGTGGGCGCCTTGGTTTGTGATCCCAGTGGCGTCCATCGTTCCACCTGATTTTGCAGGCTGTTGAGCGTTAAGGAGGCGCCGACGATATCCGGTTGCGGTACGGCCTTTAATTGGGTGATTTCATCGATTAACTGTTGACGCGCCCCAAGCAGAGCGGGATCGGCTGCTTCTCCCAGGCGCTGATTGGCTTCTTCCAGGGTGGTGATGGCGGTGGATACATCCTGCTCCAGAAGCAGGCGGTGGCTGGCGATGCGCATCAGGTATTCGGCATCCGATGCCGTCGAAAAGTCATGGCTTTTTTCCATGTTGGAGCGCATTTCCTGTGTGAAAGTGCGCAATGCCTGCTGCTCGGCCCGCAGCTCCTCCAGGCCTTTGAGTTCGCTTTTGATGGTGCTGTCCAACACGCGCAGCGCGGCGCCGGTTTGGGCCATATCATTGTTGAGCGCCTGCTGGCCGGTCCAGAGGAAATAGCCTGCTGCACCCAGGCCTATTGTAAGAAGCAGGGCAAGCAGCGCCAGAAACAGCGTTGGGCCGCTCCTGCGCGTCCATCCCTGTGCATCACGCGGGGCGGCGGATGTTTCAGGCTTTTTGGGAGGATTCACCGGAGGGGTATGGTTGGGTGACGCTGGCTCCGTGCCGGCATGCCCCGATGTTTTACCCTGAAGGGCGCTAGTTTCATTGTCGTTCATGTCATGTTCACAGATGAAACGTATTCGTTATTGCACCAGTCCTTGATGGCAGTCACCAGTCCCGCATCGCTGGCCTCACTTGCTATCAGTGGCTGACAGACAAAACCAAGTTCGCCCGCCAAGTCCGCCGTGCGCTTGCTGATTACCACCAAGGGTATATACAGCAGCCATTCCCTGCCTGTTTCGCCCGCTATTTCCCATAAGTTACGCAGGCTCTCGTTGCTGGTTACGATGATGACATCAATTCCGGCATCCATCACGCTGCTGAAGTCCGCCGCGGGTTTGCCACGCCGGTAGACTTCCGCGTACTCCACATGCGCGCCGCGCTCTCTGAGTGTGTCACCCAGCAGTTCGCGGCCACCTTCGCCGCGGAAGATCACTATCCTTTTGGATGCGACATCACGCATCATGTTCAGGGCGAGTAACGCCTCGCTATTGAACTGTTGGTGGGGGCGGATATCGACAGGCCTACTGCGGCGCTCCAACTCCTCGGCAGTGCGCGCACCCACCGCGGCCACCTTCAGGCGCGGCGGCCAGTCGTGGCGTGGCGACAACAGCTCCATCGTCTTGCTCACGGCATTGGTGCTGATGAAAATGGCGATGTCGAATTCATCGAGACGGTCGATAACTTTCCGCGCCGCGTTAATGTCCTGCGGATCGAGGATTTCAATCGTGGGAAGCAGCACCACGCGCCCGCCCTCGGCCTCAATCAGCTCGCACAAGCGCTGTGACTGATGGGCCGGGCGTGTAACTAATACGGTTTTGCCTTCCATTGCGGGATTCCGGGTCATGGTGGAGTGGGAAGGCCGTCCTGGTAGACATCTTTCAAGATCGCGGCGGCGCCACGCTTCAGTAAATCATCAGCAAGTGCTGTGCCAAGTTGCTCCGCCTCCTGCTGTGGCCCGTTGATTTCACCCCGCACCACCTCGCTGCCATCAGGGCGGCCCACCAGGCCGCGCAGGGTGAGATTGCCGCCATCGAGCACAGCGTATCCGGCGATGGGCACCTGACAACCTCCCTCCAGGCGTCGGTTCATGGCGCGTTCCGCCGTGACGCGGATATGGGTGGGCGCGTCATTTAATGGTGCGAGCAGGGCGTGGATGCGTTTGTCATCCTCGCGGCATTCGATGCCCACCGCACCTTGTCCCACAGCGGGTAGGGAGATCCGAGTGTCCAGATATTCCGTGATGCGTTCCGCCATACCCAGGCGCAACAGCCCGGCGCTGGCGAGGATGATGGCGTCGTATTCGCCTGCGTCAAGTTTCGCAAGACGTGTGTTGACATTGCCGCGTAGTGTGAGGATAGCAAGATCGGGTCGCTTCTCATTCAGTTGGCACTGGCGGCGCAGACTGGATGTGCCCACCCGCGCGCCCTGCGGCAGGTCATTCAGGCTGGCGTAGGTGTTCGAGACAAAGGCATCGCGCGCGTCTTCGCGTTCACATACTACCGCCAGGTGCAGGCCGGGCGGAAATTCCGCAGGCACGTCTTTCATTGAATGAACGGCGATATCGGCGCGTCCCTCCAGTATGCCCTGCTCCAGCTCTTTGACGAACAGCCCTTTGCCGCCGATCTTGGCCAGCGGGCTGTCGAGGATCTTGTCGCCTTGGGTGGTCATCTTTAACAGCTCCACCTGAAGCCCAGGATGGGCCTCCAGCAGTCTGTCGCGGACATATTCGGCCTGCCACAGGGCGAGTGGGCTTTTGCGGGTGGCGATACGGACTATATTTGTGGGCATGTGCGAACCAGGTTTTGATGTTTTGGGTTGCAGGGGCGAGCAATCCCGCTCCTGCTTTCGACTAATGATACCGTCTGTAACCGCAAATTCACAGGTTCACCCTAAAAACGGCGATTCACCGCAGAGCGCGCAGAGAATGCAGAGGAAAAACAATATCTTGACAAGGTGTTCCGAGTTGCCCGTTGGGTGGGTGCGCTTGTTATGCTAGCCCCCCTGAATTTCTTTGCGCCCTCTGTGTTCTCTGCGGTTCAATAGCTTTTTTTAGGTTCACACTTTCAACCTCTTTTTGACCAGCGGCAAATGGCTACGGCTGACCTCCAGCCGGTCGTCGCTGCCGCGCAGCGTAACCTCATAATGCCCTCCCTTATTTTTTGCCATGCCGATGAGATGCGCGTTGGCTACCAAGGCATTGCGATGGATGCGGGTGAAGTGCCCGGCGAACTCCTCTTCCAGTGATTTGAGTGACGCCTCTATCAGTACTTCGCCGGCAGTATGGCGCACCGTGACATACTTATGATCGGCCTGGAAGTAGAGGATATCCGCCACCGCCACCAGTTGAATCCTACCTGCCGAATGTGAACTAATGTGGGTGCGGGCGTGCATATCGACGTTTTCATTGCGTGTTACGGCATGGGGCTGGGCGCGGTTGAGCTTGCTTGCCTTGTCCAGGGCTTGCCGCAAGCGCTCCTTGCGGATGGGTTTGAGCAGGTAGTCGACGGCGTGCGCCTCGAAGGCGGCCAGGGCGTGGTCGCCGTAGGCGGTAGTGAAGATCACGGCGGGTGGGTTTTCCAGGGTTGCAAGGTGCTGGGCCGCTTCCAGGCCGTCCATGACTGGCATGCGGATGTCGAGCAGTATGACGTCTGGTGCCAGTTCGCTGGCCGCAAACAGCGCTTGTTTGCCATTAGCTGCCTCGCCGGCCACATCAACACCCTCCATTTCCTCAGTGAGTGAGCGCAGGCGCGCCCGTGCCAGTGCCTCGTCGTCCACAATCAGTATCCTCATGAGGCGTGCCCTACCGGAAAAGTGAGCCGGATACGGTAATAGTCCTCGGTGCGTTCCGTTGTGAGCTCGCCCTGTGACCCGTAATGGGCCGTCAGCCGCTGGCGTATGTTGTCCAGCGCCATGTGGTGGCCGCCGCGCCGTGCGGTGATGCTCTGCGTTGACACGGGATTGCTGATGGTGATGTGAATCAGCCCCAGCGTTTGCTGCCCGTTGATGTGAATCACCCCTCCTTCCGGCAGCGGTTCTATGCCATGGTAGATCGCGTTCTCCAGCAACGGCTGGAGGGTGAGCGCCGGGAGCAGCGCACCGTCAAAGATCCCGTGTAAATCCCATGCAACGATCAACCGCTCACCCAAACGCAACTTTTCGATGTGCAGATAGCGCTGCGACAGCTCCAGTTCCGCCTGGAACGTGATGAGCTCATGGGCGTCGGACAGACTGACGCGGAACAGATCGGCCAGATCCATTACGGCTTCCTCTGCCAGAGCCGGCTGACTGCGCGTCAGGCTGGCAATGGTGTTCATGCTGTTGAACAAAAAATGCGGACGGATGCGCGCCTGTAGCGCCTGAATGCGCGCCCTCGATTCGGCCTGAATATTCTGTTTCAACTGATGCTGCACATAGAAATAGCGCATCACCACGGCGCTGACAATGGCGCTGATGGTGACGTTGCGGATAGCAAATCCTGCGTGTTGCTCGGCGCCCGCGCCCATTTGCGCATAGGCTATCCAGTCAGTGGCGCCACTCACCAGTGCAGTAATAATGACCGGCAACAGGTAACTGAAAAGTGCGGCGACCCGGTTGTCCAAAGTGGCGAGCCAAGGGCGGCCCAGGCACAACACCGCAGTACTGGCCAGTGCCACCCACTGGATAAACAGCGAGGTCAGGCTCAAATTATCCCATACCTGATGACTGGGTGAGCTTGCCAGCACGATCAGAAAGGCCAGCAGCTCCGCGATAATCACAATCGCAAACACCATGCGGATATTGCAAAAATCCGGCAGAAATAGTGTGCCGCTGGTGGTGGCATTCGCGGTGGGTGTGGGAGATTTTGCCATGGTGTCATGAAATGGAGGCTGTCCTGTCTATATCGGCTATTTCCGGCGGATTCCTGACCCGGAAAATTGCTATACTTTCCACCACATTATTTTCGTAACAGGATAAAAGCGTGGCTAGCGACAAAAGTATCGACAAACCCTGGGCGGGGCGTTTTACTGAGGCGACGGATGCCTTCGTCGAGGCGTTCACCGCCTCCGTGTTATTCGACAAACGGCTCTACCGGCACGACATCGCAGGCTCCATCGCCCATGCGCGCATGTTGACGCGTGTGGGGGTGTTGAGCACGGCGGAATGCGAGGCTATCGTCGATGGTTTGCAGGGCATCTTGCACGACATCGAGCACGGCGACTTCACATGGTCGGTGGCGCTGGAAGACGTGCATATGAATATCGAGGCGCGCCTCACCGAGCGCATCGGCATTGCCGGCAAGAAATTGCATACCGGCCGCTCGCGCAACGACCAGGTTGCCACCGACATCCGCCTTTATCTGCGTGATGAGATCGACGCCATCATGGCCGAGCTGACGCGCTTGCAAGCCGCGCTGCTTGATGTGGCCGAACGCGAGGCAGACACCATAATGCCCGGATTTACCCATCTCCAAGTGGCCCAGCCCGTCACCTTCGGCCATCACATGATGGCATGGTTCGAGATGTTCAGCCGCGACCGCGCGCGCATGCAGGATTGCCGCAAGCGCGTCAACATCATGCCCTTGGGAGCGGCGGCGCTGGCGGGCACCAGCTATCCCATCGACCGTGCCTACGCCGCCCAGTTACTAGGCTTCGACGCGCCGGCTGAAAACTCCCTCGACGCCGTCAGCGACCGCGACTTCGCCATCGAATTCACCGCCGCCGCCGCGCTGATCATGACGCACCTGTCGCGCTGCTCCGAGGAGCTGATCCTGTGGTCATCCACGCAGTTTGATTTCGTCGATCTTCCTGATCGCTTCTGCACGGGTTCGTCCATCATGCCGCAGAAAAAAAATCCCGACGTGCCCGAGCTGGTGCGCGGCAAGGTCGGGCGCGTCAACGGCAATCTGATCGCTTTGCTTACTATCATGAAGAGCCAGCCACTGGCCTACAACAAAGACAATCAGGAAGACAAGGAACCGCTGTTCGACACCATCGACACCGTGCGTGGCTCGCTCAAGGTCTATGCGGACATGATTCCCGCCGTGCAGATCAAGCGTGACAATATGGCCCATGCCGCGCGGAGCGGTTTTTCCACCGCAACCGATCTGGCGGATTATCTGGTGCGACGCGGCGTGGCGTTCCGCGATGCCCACGAGATTGTCGGCAAGGCGGTGCGTCGCGGTATCGAGACAGGCAAGGACCTCGCGCAAATGACGCTCGATGAACTGCGCCAGTTTTCTACAGCCATCGAACAGGATGTGTTTGATGTGTTGACACTGGAAGGCTCAGTGGCGTCACGCAACCACCTGGGCGGTACTGCGCCGGATCAGGTGCGGGCAGCGGTAAAGCGGGGAAGGGCGCGCTTGTAGCGGTAAGATTATCTTGAGTCCAAATAGTCCGTTAGCGCAAAGCTGCGTCATTCCCGCGCAGGCGGGAATGGCGGGCTAATGGATTAGCCTAAAAAACTCAGCCATCCACGAAAGTCACAAAAAAACACGAAAATATTCAAATACATATCGCGATTCTACTTGCCACCCATCCGGTGAATTGCTGAAGCAATCCATGTTTTTGTTTTATTTCGTGAATTTCGTGTTTTTCGTGGACAAAAAGCGGTTTTTAGGATTATTTTTGATTACGGAGGACTGAGTAAAACCATAAGGCAAGCAAGGCCGCATTGAATAGACCATGCAGTACTGGGATTTAAGGGTGGCGGGAGGAAAAATTAGTGGCGCGACCTCCGGGGAACCCGAAAGTCACGCCAAATAGGCTAAAAGTGCCAGGATTACTTGATCTTGGCTTCTTTGTAGGCAACGTGCTTGCGCACCACGGGATCAAACTTCTTCATTTCGAGTTTGTCTGGGGTGTTGCGCTTGTTCTTCATGGTGGTGTAGAAATGGCCGGTGCCGGCGCTGGATACGAGTTTGATTTTTTCACGCATGGTTTAGTTCCCCTTATGCCTTTTCGCCACGGCTGCGCATTTCGGCCAGTACGGCGTCTATGCCAACCTTATCAATCATGCGCATGCCCTGTGTGGAAAGGCGCAGGCGCACCCAGCGCTTCTGGCTCTCTACCCAAAAGCGATGGACGTGCAGATTCGGCAGAAAACGGCGCCGTGTTCTGTTATTGGCGTGGGAAACATTGTTTCCGGTTATCGGGCGTTTACCCGTGACTTGACATACTCTGGACATGCTAAATCTCCAAACGACGAATTCGGTGCTGTCGGCCATTAGGCCGGGGCGAAACCATAATTTATAACAAATTCGGGTGTGATGCGCAAGGAAAACCTGTTTCACTTACATTTAGGTTTTAAAGCAACCCACGTTCCGCAAAGGATACCACATCTTCGCCATCGCCGATAATCAGATGATCGAGAACGCGGATGTCGACCAGTGCCAGGGCGTCTTTTAGGCGCCGTGTCAGCGTTTCGTCGGCGCGGCTGGGTTCGGCGATGCCGGAGGGGTGGTTGTGGGCGAAGATCACCGCCGCCGCGTTGTGCGCCAGCGCGCGCTTGACCACCTCGCGTGGGTGGACGCTGGCGCCGTCGATAGTGCCGGTGAACATCTCGTCGAAGCGTATCACCCGGTGGCGGTTATCGAGAAACAGGCAGGCGAACACCTCGTGTGGGTAGCCACGCAGGCGCGCCGTGAGGAAGCGGCGGGTGTCATTGGGATTGCTCAGGGCATCGCCGCGCTCCAGTGTCTCGCTCAGATGGCGGCGGCTCATCTCCAGCACGGCCTGAAGCTGAACATATTTGGCCTGCCCCAGGCCGTGACCGCGACAAAACCGTTTTTGATCGGCCTCAAGAAGGGAGCGCAGCCCGCCGTATTCATTCAACAGGTCGCGGGCCAGATCGACGGCGCTTTTGCCGGGTACGCCAGTGCGCAAAAAAATCGCCAGCAGTTCGGCGTCGGACAATGCGCCGGGGCCGCGCAGCAGCAGCTTTTCGCGGGGACGTTCGTGTTCAGGCCAGTCGGTGATGGGCATGGCGCGCTCTTTCAAGTGGGAATGTCACAAACAGTATCGGAATTTAGGTTAAAATCTGAATCATGTTCTACCGATTCGACCATCCGGCATGAAGCAACTGGAAAATAAACGCATTCTTCTTGGCGTTACGGGCGGTATCGCAGCCTATAAGAGCGCTGATCTGACGCGCCGCCTGCGCGATGCCGGGGCCGATGTGCGGGTAGTGATGACGCGCGCCGCGACGGAGTTCATCACGCCGCTCACCATGCAGGCGTTGTCCGGCAATCCGGTGCGTCTGCATTTGCTTGATCCGCAGGCCGAAGCGGCGATGGGCCATATCGAGTTGGCGCGCTGGGCGGATGCGATATTGGTGGCGCCGGCAAGCGCGAATTTCATGGCGAAGCTGGCGCATGGACTGGCCGACGACCTGCTTAGCACGCTGTGCCTGGCCTGCGATGCGCCGCTCGCGCTTGCGCCCGCGATGAACCGGCTGATGTGGGCTAATCCAGCGACGCAGGACAATCGCCAGCTGCTTGAGCGCCGCGGTGTGCGGCTGTTTGGTCCCGCTGCTGGCGAGCAGGCGTGCGGCGAGGTAGGCGAGGGGCGCATGGTGGAGCCACAGCACTTGGTGGAAATGACAGCAGGGCTGTTCGCCACCGGGAGATTGAGCGGTCTCAAAGTAGTGGTGAATGCCGGGCCGACGCGTGAGGCGATTGATCCGGTGCGCTTCATCAGTAACCGCAGCTCGGGAAAGATGGGCTATGCCGTTGCCGCCGCCGCCGCAGAGGCGGGTGCTACCGTAACCTTGATCAGCGGCCCGGTGGCGCTGCCTGCGCCACCGCGTGTAGCGCGCATTGATGTGGAAAGTGCCGGGCAAATGTATGAGGCGGTGCTGGCGAATATGCGCGACTGCGATATCTTTATAGGCGCAGCGGCGGTGGCCGATTATCGCCCACAGCAGTTGGCGCAACACAAGATTAAAAAAACGCAGTCTGAGGTGAGCTTGGCGCTGGAGCGTACTCCTGACATTCTCGCCAGCGTCGCAGCATTGCCCAATGCGCCGTTTACGGTGGGTTTCGCCGCCGAGACCGAGGATCTGGAAACGCATGCCCGCGCCAAGCTCGCCGCCAAGGGGCTGGATATGGTTGCTGCCAACTGGGTGGGGCAGGGCATGGGCTTTGATAGCGATGAGAACGCGTTGACGCTGTTTTGGCCGCTCCCGGCATCCGGCCTCCCGCGGCACTCGCGCATCCCTGCACGTCGGCCCTCGGATTCGAGCAACCCTGTCCATCAGCAGGATGGCAGCATGACATTGCCACACGCCGCCAAGGATAAGCTGGCCCGCGATCTGATTTCTGTAATCTCTGAGAGATATCATGCACAAGATAAAACTTAAAATACTCGACCCGCGCATCGGCAATGAATTTCCTTTGCCGCATTACGCCACGCACGGTGCAGCGGGCATGGATCTACGCGCCTGTCTGGATAGTGCGCTGGAGATACATCCCGGCGAAAGCCATTTGATCCCGGCTGGGCTGGCGATCCATATTGATGATCCATCATTGGCCGCCGTGTTGTTGCCACGCTCCGGCTTAGGGCACAAGCACGGCATAGTGCTGGGCAATCTGGTGGGGTTGATTGACTCGGATTATCAGGGCCAGGTGTTCGTCTCGTGCTGGAACCGTGGCAGCCAGCCCTTTCGCATTGAGCCGGGAGAGCGTATCGCGCAAATGGTATTCGTGCCCGTAGTGCAGGCCGCCTTCGAGATCGTCGATGACTTTGCGGAGAGTGCGCGTGGCGAGGGTGGATTTGGTCACTCGGGGCGTCATTAGCCATTACCTTAGAATAGTGAAGCATGAAAACTCTAAACGTTAATCATCGCTGATGGTACGAAAGCTGTTACGTCCTGGCGGACGCTGGTGGGGCGGGATCAGTCTTGCCGAACTCAGTCTGTTCTCGTTTCTGGCGAGCGGCTTGGTGGTGTTTATTGCCGCGTGGTTGGCATTTCATCTGTTGACGGCGCAGGCGGCGCGGCATAACCAATTTCATAATCAGGCAGAGCTTGATAGTGTCGCGCATCAATTGGATAGCGTGATTCAGCGGCATACCGCCACGGTCGAGGCGCTGGCGCGTGACCCGAGGCTGGCGCGATTGTTGCTGAGCAGTGATAGACGGGCCGTGAGCAATGAGGAAATTGAGCTGGGCGCCCTGTTTCCCGATGCGCTCAGGGTGAGCCTGCTCCAGCCTGGCGCCATGGGGCTGGATGTTGGCGTGTTTCCACGCTTGGGTGCCGCCGATCTGGAGTTGATTCAGAAAATCGAGTCACAGACCTCGCTGCCGCTCTTGGAAGCACACTTGCCGGGAACGCCGCAGCAGCATTTCGACATTGCGCGCCCGGTCTATGGTGCCGGGGGCAAGATTATCGGCCATCTTCTGGTAACCTTCGATAAGGCATTTTTACAGCAGGCATTGGATAAGATCCCCTTTTTCAGGGGCTATGCGGAAATACGCCAAGAAGACAATTCCGGGCAGGAGTTGGCATTGGCGGCACGTGGTGACCAAACACTGCAAGGTGCCACGTCTTCCGTGGTTGCTCTTTTGCCGGATACGCACTGGAAGCTTGCCTTGTGGCCGGTCACCAGCGGCAGGGAAATGCTGGCGCCGGATGCGCTGTTGTTTTGGTCGATATTCGCAAGCGCGCTGTTATTGATGGCGCTGATCGCCTTTTTCTCGAACAAGGTGCTGACAGTGCTGGTGCGCGGTGATTTGACCACCCTGGTCGCCGTGGCGCGCGATCCGGAAAACAAGCACGGTGCCCCGGTGGATCTGCATGATTTTAAGGGCGCATTTGCTGCATTGGGTAATCGCGCCATGCTTCCGGTGCCACAAAAAGATAGCAAGCGCAGCATGGCTAAAGGCGCGAATGCCATAGAAGAGGCAAGCATACGCCTGGCGGAGATTCATGATGTTATGCGGATTTTTGAAAAACAGGCGCCGGCAGCGGCAATAACAAAACAACGAAAGGGTGATGTAATGATTCCTGCTTCTATTTTCAGGGCCTACGATATCCGTGGCGTGGTAGGTGATACGCTGACGGCGGACATCGTATATGAGATTGGCCGCGCCATCGGCAGCGAGGCCCATGCGCGCGGCCAGCAGAGCGTGATTGTGGCGCGCGATGGGCGGCTCTCCGGGCCGGAGTTCGTGCAAGCACTCAGTAATGGCCTGCGTGCCTCGGGGCGCGATGTCATCGACATCGGCCAGGTGCCCACCCCCGTGCTGTACTACGGCACTCATTATTTGAGCAGCAGTTCCGGGGTGATGGTCACCGGCAGCCACAACCCGCCGGACTACAATGGCTTCAAGATCGTGCTGCGTGGCGAGACGTTGGCGGAAGCCGCCATCCAGGGCTTACGTAACCGCATCGAGACGGGCGACTTGACGAGCGGCAACGGCTCCTACCGCATCATAGATATTGCCTCTGATTATCTTGAGCGCATCACCAGCGATATCCATCTCGCACGTCCCATGCGCGTGGTGGTGGATTGCGGCAACGGTGTGGCTGGCGAAATCGCGCCGCGCCTGCTGCGCGCCCTGGGGTGTGAAGTCACCGAGCTGTATTGCGAAATTGACGGTAATTTTCCCAATCATCATCCCGATCCCAGCCATCCCGAAAACCTTGAAGATTTGATCAAGACGGTACGCGAACAGCGGGCCGACATTGGGCTGGCCTTTGACGGTGACGGTGACCGGCTCGGCGTTGTAACATCGGAAGGCGAAATCATCTGGGCCGATCGGCAAATGATGCTCTATGCCGCCGATGTGCTATCGCGCAACCCCGGCGCGGAAATCATTTTTGATATTAAATGCTCCCGCCATCTGGCGCGCGTCATCCGCGAACTTGGCGGACAACCACTGATGTGGAAGACCGGGCATTCGCTGGTCAAGGCCAAGATGAGAGAGACTGGCGCACCGTTGGCCGGTGAAATGAGTGGCCACATCTTCTTCAAGGAACGCTGGTTCGGTTTTGACGACGGCCTTTACACTGCGGCCCGCCTGCTGGAAATCCTGTCACGCGACCCACGCACCTCCAGCGAGGTATTCGCCGAAGTGCCGGATGCAGTGAGCACGCCGGAGCTCAAAATAGAGTTGAAGGAAGGCGAGCAACTGCCTTTCATGGCGCGTCTGCTGGAGCGTGCCCATTTCCCGGGCGCCGAACTGACCACCATTGATGGATTGCGCGCCGACTTTCAGGACGGCTGGGGCCTGGTGCGTTCCTCCAACACTACGCCGTCCCTGGTGCTGCGTTTTGAGGCCGACACTGCCGAGGCACTCAAGCGCATCCAGGAACAATTCCGCATCCTGCTGCTCGAACTAAACCCCAACTTGACCCTGCCATTTTAAGAAGGTTTGTCAAATGACGTTGACCGCCACCTCCGCCATGAACATCGCCCAGGTATTGACCAAGGCGCTGCCCTACATACAGCGTTTTCAAGGCAAGACCATCGTCATCAAATACGGCGGCAATGCCATGGTCGACGAGGCCCTGAAAAACAGCTTCGCGCGTGATGTCGTGCTGATGAAGCTGGTCGGCATCAACCCCGTGGTAGTGCATGGCGGCGGGCCGCAGATCGGCAAGCTGCTTGAGCGGCTCGGCAAGCAGAGTGAATTTGTCCAGGGCATGCGCGTCACCGACAGTGAAACGATGGACGTGGTGGAAATGGTGCTCGGCGGCTTGGTCAACAAAGAGATCGTCAACAACATCAACCGCCACGGCGGTAGCGCTGTTGGCTTGACTGGCAAAGATGGCGGCTTGATCCATGCCAGAAAGCTTACCCTCACCCGCAACGCGCCGGAGCTGAACGAGCCCGAGATTATCGACATCGGCCATGTCGGCGAGGTAGCGAGCATCGACGCCTCAGTGGTGGATATGCTGGTGGGCGGCAACTTCATCCCAGTCATTGCCCCCATAGGCGTAGGCGAGAATGGACACTCCTACAACATCAACGCCGACCTGGTGGCGGGCAAGCTCGCCGAAGTACTGCAAGCCGAAAAGCTGATGTTGCTGACTAACATTCCCGGCGTGCTCGACAAGGAGAATAAAGTCTTGACTAATTTAAAGCCAGACCAGGTCGATGCGCTGATCGCCGATGGAACCATCTACGGCGGCATGCTGCCCAAGATCCGCTGTGCCCTCGAAGCCGCGCGCGGCGGCGTTAATGCAGTGCACATCATCGACGGGCGCGTCGAACATGCCGTATTGCTGGAGCTATTTACAGATGAAGGCGTTGGCACGCTGATCCGCCGTTAAAGGCTCGCTACGCGCAGCCGCGTATCCCATATCGCGCCTGATAGGCGCGGATGTTCTCCAGCGCATCCGTCATCGCTGGCTGTGCCGACAAGTATTCAATCAAATTGTCCAGATTGACAATGCTTGCCACCTTGAGCCCATGCGCCTCTTCTACTTCCTGGATCGCAGATAACGCGCCCACGCCGCGCTCTTGTCTGTCCAGCGCAATGACAACGCCCGCCGGAACCGCCCCCGCCGCCTTGATGATTACAATCGATTCACGCACCGACGTGCCCGCCGAGATCACATCGTCGATAATCATTACTTTGCCTTCCAGCTTCGCCCCCACCGTTGTACCGCCCTCGCCATGATCCTTGGCCTCCTTGCGGTTGAAGGCATAAGGGATATCGCGCCGGTGATGATCGGCGAGCGCGATCGACGTAGCTACTGCCAGCGGTATGCCCTTATAAGCCGGGCCAAACAGCATGTCATAGCTTAGATTTGCATTTTCCAGCGCGGCAGCATAATGGCGCCCCAATCGCGCGATGCTGCCGCCGGTATTGAACAGGCCGCTGTTGAAAAAGTAGGGGCTGATGCGCCCGGATTTCAGGGTGAACTCCCCAAAACGCAGCACACCTGTAGTAATCACAAAATCAAGGAATTCGCGCTGATAATTTTGCATGGAGGTTTGCCCGTGATTAAATTTCGGCTATTGTACCGGCCTCGTCGCATAATGGAAAACACATGAAAATAATCGCACTCAACACCAACGGCATCCGCTCTGCCGCCAGTAAGGGATTTTTTGAGTGGATGCTAAAGCAGAACGCCGACGTTGTGTGTCTACAGGAGACCAAAGCGCAAGAACATCAGCTTCCTCCCGAAACCTATCGCCCGCCCGGCTACCACGCCTATTTTCATGATGCAGAAAAGAAAGGGTATAGCGGCGTGGCACTGTATTGCAAAAAGAAGCCGGATCGCGTGGTGATGGGGCTGGGCTGGAAGGATATCGATGCGGAGGGAAGATTTATCCAGGCTGATTTCGACAACCTCAGCGTGATCTCCCTGTACATGCCATCGGGCAGCAGCGGCGAGCAGCGCCAGGCGGTGAAATTCGACCTAATGGAGCGCATCAAGCCCGTTCTCAGGCAATTCCAGGAAGATCAGCGCGAATACATTATCTGTGGCGACTGGAACATAGCCCATAAAGAGATTGATCTCAAAAACTGGCGTGGCAACCGGAAAAACTCCGGATTTCTACCGGAAGAGCGCGCCTGGATGGATGAATTGTTCGGCCCGCTGGGGTTTGTGGACGCTTTTCGCGTCGTCAACCAGGAGACAGGTCAATATACCTGGTGGTCCAACCGAGGCCAGGCGTGGGCCAAAAACGTGGGGTGGCGCATTGACTACCAAGTTATTACGCCGGGCCTGAAAGATAAAATCAAAGAAGCGTCTATTTACAAAGAGCAGCGCTTCTCCGATCATGCCCCGCTAATCCTCGAGTACGATTTCTAGCGCGGATATTTCATGAGTTCGTGTCCTGTCTCGCTCTGCGCCCGCCGCATTCGTCGCAGGCGTTTATGTGCGAATACCAAGCTACAATTGGTACGGGTGGCTTGCGTAAATGCTTGATGCCCGATTGCGTGAAATGGCTGTCGAAAGACGTCATGGATGACATGCAAACATAAATTCAAAACACGTCTTGACGCCGGATGTAACCATGTGGCACGATCCGATTTGGGATGCAGTTTATAAGGGATTAGCTTGATACCACCTTGCAATTTCTCTTTATTGGTGGTAAATACATAACGAATGACATTTGCCATGTGTCATTCCGGGTTTGCACAGTTAACGAGCAAGTGCATAAGCAGCAACCATATGGGAGGGATAGATGAATAATAAGCTGACTCTGGGGAAGATTTTTTTCCCCGCTTTTATCGGTGGCTTTACCACCGGCATGGGTAATGGAAGTGTGTTCGGCGCTGCAGTGATGTGCGCCGTAGGGCGTGGCCCCTACGAAAGCTGGGGCGGTTGGGGTATGGATGCTTATAATCCGGCGACTTTTTCGGGGTTTGTCGACTGGATGATGTTCGTCTTTGGGGCTGCGTTCTTTATCATTATGGTAATGGCGATGGCTAGGCATGGCGCGCTTGAGGCTGCTGCGATCGCTAAGGGTGAAAAGCCAGCGTATTTCTAGTGGCTGGGGAATCATAGATTTCTTTGCTGGCTATTAGTCACTTCAGTTATTGAGATTAAAGGGGGTTTCATTATGTTGGCGACATTCGCTGGTGGTTGCGGTATTTTGCTCGCGTTTTCAAGTATGTGGATGTCTTGGTATATCCTGAATATGATGAAAGAGTAGTTGTTTGTTTGGGCAGAATAAAGGTTAGTGTTACTACCTGGGAGGTGAGGGGTTATGTTATTTAAATATTTGTCCGCAAAGAATGAGGATATCCCGCCAGGATCAGCGGCGATATTCTTTGGGTTTTCCGCTATTTTCTGGTTTGTGGTAGGGACAGGTTTGGGCTCGTTCAATGCCGCCAAGCTGGCGTTCCCGGACTTTGTGACCGGCACTGAGTTGTTCGCTTTTGGTCACATGCGACAGGTGCACGTTCTCGCGGTGATCGTTGGCTGGATTTCCATGGCCTTCGCCATGACCATGATGTACATGACGCCAGCGCTGGGTAATACCCGCATGTGGTCGGAAAAATTAGGTCTGTGGACGGCGCTCCTGTGGAACGTGGGTCTGTCCTCTGCGCTTATTAGTCTCTGGATCGGTATTACATCGGGCCGTGAGTATTCCGATTTTGCTTGGCCGTTTGATCTGGTGATCCTGTTTGGTGTAATCACGCCGTTGTGCGTCAACGTCATCATGACGATTGCTCACCGTCGTACGCAAGGTATTTACATCACCAACTGGTTTTTCGGCGCCTGTACCTTCATGGTGGGTATCGTATTGCTGGTGGGTAACTCCCCTGAGTACTTCCACCTTACAGGCTTATCCGAAGCCTACCTGACGTGGTGGAACGCCCATAATCTTCTGGGTCTGTGGATTACGCCCGTTGCTGCTGCGATTGCGTACTATACGATCCCCAAGCTGACAGGTAATCCGCTCTACTCACACCGTATTGGCCATATGCACTTTTGGTCGATTGTCGTGTTTTATTCTACCCCGGCCTCGCATCACTTGATGTCTTCGCCGTTGCCTGAATGGTTGAAGTCATTCGCCTCAGTAGAAGGCGTGTTGATTTTGATCCCCGCCGTTGCCTTTGTTGCCAATATTCTGTTGACCATGAAAGGCAAATGGAGCATGTTTGTGGAGAACATGGAAGTCAAATTCTCCATTACCGGCGTGTTTTTGGCGATCCCACTAAACATGCAGGGTGGATTCCAGCAAACCCGCTCCATTAACTGGTTCATCCATGGTACGGGTTGGATTGTGGCTCACGCCCATTTAGCTTTGCTGGGTATGTCAACCTTCCTGGAAATTGCGGCGGTCTACTTCGGTCTGCAACAAATGCTGAAGAGAAAGCTGTATTCCTTGGCTTTAGCCAACTTCCACTACTGGTTCGTGCTGATCGGTTTCTGTACCTACTGGATATCCATGACCATTGCAGGTCTGATCCAGGGTGCAGGCAAGGTCTATGAAGTGCCTTATATCGACGTCGTGATTGCAGAGCATCCCTACATGATTGCACGCTGGATTGGGGGCACCATGGTGTTTACCGGTAATTTGGTGTGGCTCTACAATATGTGGATGACTGCCCGTGTAGGTACGTTGGTTCCAGATGGCCGTTATGCCCATGAACTGGCATACGAGCGTTAAAAGAGACATCTGATATCGTTACATCCTAAAATCCCCCGGACGCCAGGTTGCCGGGGGATATAATGTGAACCAATAGTTGGGAGGGATAAAAATGGCTTTTAAAGAGTATAGATTAGGTGCTGCAATGGTCGGGGGCGCGTTGGGGCTCTCGATGACAATCACGCTGTTCATGCCTAGCTTCGATTTGAGATCTGCGGTGTCAACCAAGATGGCCTTGGAGAAGCAGTTGTCCGCGGGCTTTGACATAGGCTTTGGTTATGCTGATCCGCTGCTGCTGGGTATCAACAGGCCTATTACTGTCGACCTGGAAACGGACCCCAAAACAGGTGCCAAATTGGATCCGCCAATCAGAGCGTATGTGTACAAGCCAGGTGTTCCGATGCCGCCGAATATCCGGCATCCCCACGATCTGGGTAAGGGCGTATACGACCTGAGCGAAAGCCAGGGTCAGATTACCGCTGTCAGCGGCTCGAACCATACCAAAGGGACTCAGGAAGGTGTGGTTTTCACACTGGCGCTCGGAGAGTTCAATGGTGAAGAGCTGACCTACATCGAGAATGCCTCGGTAACCAAGGGCTGGACGCCTGATGCTACCCTCGCTGCTGCCGGAGATAAGAATACCCATCTCATTTCCAAAGGCAAGACGGAGTTTGTCGTGCAAGGTTGCTGGTGGTGCCATACACTCTTGCCTGAGCAGACTCAGGATTGGCAGGCTTTTGGCGCCCCCCCCTATCTGGGCGACTTCAATGGTGAAAACCCGACCGCCTTCGGTTCCGACCGTAAAGCACCGGATATTCTCCATGTAGCCTCCAGAAACTCCTCTCGCGAGTGGATGATGATGCACTTCTTCAATCCAAGATTGGTGCAGGTCAACTCCATCATGCCGCGTTATGACTACCTATGGGGCGATAAAGATGCTCAAGGCAACACTATCGATTTTGATAAGTGGCGCGCCGAGTATCTGGAATACTCCGTCGGCAAGAGAACCTATCCGCCAGAAGTGCCTGATTACGCGCCCAATAGCGAAATACGGGCTTTGATTGACTGGGTTCTGAGTCTGAAGTAATCGATCACATATTAAAAGGGGTATTATTATGGCCTGGAAAATGGATAACCCGCTGTACTCGCTTTCCGATGAGCAAGAGCAGCAGGAAATATTAAAGATGTGGGGTGAGGAAAGGATGGGTGGGTTGATACACCCGGCGAATAATCGCCTGCCCTTCGCGCTGACGTTCCTGATCGCACTGATCATCCTCACGGCGTTCATGCTTACCATGCCGATATGGGGGCAAAGGCCAACAGCTGCGATTTACCAAACTCATGTGGAGTTGATGAATTCTCCGGAGGTGCAGAAGCTGGCTACGGCTGAGGAGAAGATGAAGTACATCAACACCGAGGCGTATAACAGGGCACCGGATAATGCTTTGAAAGGTCAGCTTGAGCGTCATCCCATTGATTGGTATGACTTGCAGAATCTGGCCCCACACATCATTGAGTTGCAGAAGCAGACCAAGTATCCTCTCGATAACTTCACAGTGTTGGGTGATACAGTTGTGTTGGCGAACTTCGAGGGCAACTTCCGTGCCGATGGCGTCAGGGAGCGTAAGCAGCCGTGGTGGGACAAGGGATACACTATCGATGTATTCTACGTGAGCTACTACTGCTTGTGGATGATCATTATGATCAAACGCTTGCCGCACTTTTCCAAGAAACCCGTCACCACTTGATTTAATTAGTTTGAAGAGGACTAAAGCATGATAGATATCGACAATCTCTCTTATGTGACGGCAGGAATCATTGCCTTTGTATTTGGTGCCCCCCTGCTGTACAGCACAATCGTGGATAAATACTGGCGGGAGCATAAGGAAGACAAGCAAATGGCAAAGGATGCCGAGGCATTCAAGTAGTCTTTATACCTACCTACCCGGTGGGTAATGTAATATCCTGCTAAGATGCCGCTCTGATAAAGGGCGGCATCTTTTTTATTGGCCTGCACTTCTGGTGGTCAGGTAAAGTTGTACAACTCTCAAAAAAACGAACCATCATTGCCAGCTTCTGTCCAACTTGGCATAGGGTTGATCTTTGGCCCGTGGATAGAGTGACGATGGGCTTGAGTGACGAGGCGGGCGCATTGGATAATGCCCATTCTTATCATGCGGCGATACGGTGTGTTAGGTAAGTATTTAATTATGAATATGTGGAATGAGTTTCAGTCTCTCTTTTCAACTCTTCTTGCAAATGCCCGGTTCGGGGAATATTCTGGAGCGATGCTAGTAAAGGTGCAAGAAGGCCCCAGCGCTCTTTTTGGCCTGGATCTGACCATTGAAGGGTTGAATAGCCATCGTTACAGTATTGCCATTTTCGTTTTTTTAATCATGCAGGTTATATTGTTTTCCTTCATGATTTTCATTTACATGAAAAAAAGCAAGCGTGTATTGAAAACCGGGGAAAAGGTGATGTTCGGCGCCCTCATTATGGGCATTATTATTGGGGTGATTTTTGGTTGGACGCAAATGATCGAAGGTTACCTCTTCTAGGAGAAAGACATGACTGAATATCTGCAATCTTTACCTGATGGTTGGACCATATATGTTTGGCTTGTCGCTGCGGCAATGATTTTGATTGTGGCTGGTTATTTTATGTGGTGGGCGGCCAAGAACGAGCAGTTTGATGAAGACATTAAATACGTTATCTTCGATGAGAAGGATAAGAACAAGATGTCACCCGAGGATTTCGCGAAAAGCCAGGAAGTGATGAAGCAGCAGATGCAGCGTCGGGAAGAGAACCTGGCAAAGAAAAACAAGTAGGAATTCAAATGCGTAAAGGCGAGAAAGGCATTCTTGCCGTTATTGCTGTATTGTCTGTGGTGCTGGTGGGCCATAAAATATGGCAATTGAGTACCGAAAAAAAAGAGGTGGATCGTGGCATCCCCTTTTATTCAGCGGCGTCTTCCAAGTTGGAGGTTGCAGGTTCCGATCTTTATCGCCGCCTTGAATGTAAAAACTGCCACTCGTTGTGGAGCGTGCGTGATATGAGTGCTAATGTGCCGGCCCCGGCATTGGATGGCATTGGTTCATTGCGTGATGAACAGTGGTTTTATACGTATTTCTCTGCCGAGAATCCTCAGGTGATTCTGCCTACGCGATTGAAGAAGATGTATAAAATGCCTTCTTATGCGCATCTTTCCGAGGATGAGCGTAAAGTCCTCGCTTCTTATATGGCTAGCCTTAAGGTGCAGGACTGGTATTTGGAAGAGACTAAAAAGGCAGAGTTTGAAAAGCTGACAGGCAAACCTTATCTCGCAGCAGGTAAAACGCCCCAATGAACGGGAAAATAAAAATTAGACTTCTTGATGTTCTAGTCGCGGCTGCTGCCGTAACGGTGGGAGTTTTAATTAATGTTATTGGTGATAGTTGGACAGGTGTCCAGTTGCATTTATTTTTCGGAATTGATTACTTCACCTATGATTGGGCTATCACCCTCTTTTTTATACCGTTTGTTGCCGGGCTCCCCGTTGCGCTGATTTATGGGTTTGGGGGTAAGCTATTGGCATTTTTTGTGCCTTTTATTGTGCAGGGGTATAAGTATCTGGACGCATTTTACGGTGGCGCCGTGATGCCGGAGGGTGCCAGGCTGCTTCCTGTTGTCTACTGGGCGTTGGTTGTTCTAATTGCCATGGAGTTCGCTGGTCTCGGTGGATTGGTGGGTGAGGTTATTATAAAGAAGACCTATGGGCGTACCCCCAGGCATTTGCGCTACAGGATTTACAAAAAAGCAGGCGGCGACGAGTTGGTTCCTGAGAGCTTGCCAGTTACCGATGGTGTCCCGTCTGGAGTAGACAAGTGAGGTCGGGTGGGATACGTGGTGGGCGAGTTGCTACACCAGTGCAGATTGCTATACGCAAACGGTATATTGCGGCGACTTTGGTTTCATGTGTTGCCTTGACCATGATCTTTGCAACTTTGCATGTAGTGAAGCTCGGCTCCAACCGCATGGCGGATATGCGCAGTAAAGCCTCTTACGATCTCAAGGAGATGCATAGCAAGATCCGGGCAGCAGGTGAGGATATAACCCTTAACAAGAACAAAGCGAAAGCGGGGCCTGTGGCGGCAGCTTACACGCTAGCCGAGGTGGAGGCGCTGCTGACGCCTGAACAGTGGCGTGAAGTGGATTCGATGCTGTCGATCCCCGCTGGTGAATTTGCGATGGGGACGGATCGTGAGCGTGATGATATGCAAAACCGTCCGCAGCATCGCGTTGTATTAAAAACCTATCTGATTGACAAATACCCGGTAACCAACGCCCAATATGCGCGTTTTGTGGCGGCGGGTCATCGGCCGCCTCTGAATTGGCGTAAGGGCAGGATTCCCGAGGGCACCGAGCTGCATCCTGTGACGATGGTGTCGTGGTTTGATGCGGTGAGTTACGCAAAATGGGCGGGGAAACGCTTGCCCACTGAAGCGGAGTGGGAGAAGGCAGCGCGCGGCGTGGATGGACGGCGCTGGCCATGGGGGGATAAAATGGACCCGACGCGATTGAATACCTATTATTCAGTAGGCTCAACCACGCCCGTAACAGCTTATCCTTCAGGAGCAAGTCCCTATGGGGTGCTTGGTATGGCGGGCAATGTCAGTCAGTGGGTTGAAAATGATCTGCTGCCGTATGCGGGCAGTGATGCGCCGGAGGATGTTTTTAAGGCCAAGGTTGCTCAAATAAATTCGGCGGCGGACAGGTCGCTGAAAGTTGTCGATTTGGTGCCCACAGAAAAACGCTACAAGGTTCTGCGCGGCGGCTCTTGGAAGAGCGATCCATTTTCCACCTCGACATATCACCGGAATTTTTCCTGGCCTTATGCTGCGTCCGATTTTTTTGGGTTTCGTTGCGCTAAAGACGCTGGCTCCTCCTGATATGAGGCGGTACTTATGAAAAAATATGTTGGTTTAATGGGCGCTTTTTCGCTGCTGGTGTTGTCAGATTCTGCCCTGGCATTAGATAGCTACCGCTATTTGCATGTTACGATTGATACCCCTTGGTTCATTTTTCTGTTTCTGTTGCCCATGGTGTTGGGTCCCATCATTATTATTGCGATCCTTTATTGGTATTTTGCCATGCGTAAGCGTGCGGAGGGGGCTGAGGTAGCCAAGGAGCCAGAGGAGGCGTAGCAGGTTTGTTCCAAGATGAAAGTCATCGTTGACCAAAGCCCCGTACGGGGCTTTTTAATATGTGCCGGAGTTGGAAGCATGACAGCAGCAAGTTGCCGCATGATGAGTGCCAGTAAAAGCTGGTTGGTTTTATTCCTTGTGGCGATTTTTACGGGTGTGCTGGCCTCGCCGCCGGTCAGTGCAAATGCAAATGAAAGTCACGAGGTGATGCAATCCTTTGTCAACAAGGAGCAAACTGTCGGCAAAGATGTTTTGATTGCTGACAAAAAGAAGCACCAGATTTTATTTGTCATGGGTATCCTGCTGCTGATTGGCATTATTGGCGCTGCCGCGTTTGGTATCGCAATGGCCGTGTTTGGCAAGCAAGTTTTTGTTGCGCATATGGTATTTGCGGGATTCAGCGTCTTTCTGGCGATTGCCCATGCTGTTACCGCAATTGTCTGGTTCTTTCCTTTCTGAAGCGCTTTTTGCTTAATTTAAAAAAACCTCATGCAAGTTGATCAGGCGCTCAATCCCGAATTGAGCGGTTTCTCTCCACAAGCCAGTGTCCCCCGTCTTTGGGTTTGGGTGCTGATCCTGCTCTATTTTGTCTCTGGCCTTACCAGTCTTGCCTATGAAGTCTTGTGGGCTCGCATGTTGGGCTTGCAGTTTGGCGTCAGCATTTTCGGTGTGGTGGTGACGGTTGCCACCTTCATGGCTGGCCTTGGTCTGGGCAGTTTGCTGGGAGTGAGGTTTGCACGCAACATACGGGCGCCGCTGGTGGCTTTTGCCGCGCTGGAGGTTGGGATTGCTCTCTATGCCTTGTGCATGCCGTGGATGCAGCAGATGTTCGATGGCTGGCTGGGTGTGTACGCTGCGCAGGCGAGCCTCACGGCCTGGTATGTATTGCAATCCCTGACTGCATTGGTGTTGCTCTTTATCCCGGCGCTGGCGATGGGGGCGGGATTCCCTCTGGTGCTGAGGGTGCTTGCGGGCGGCGCCGCATCACCCAGCGTCTCATTAGGCAAGATCTATGGCTTCAATGCTGTGGGTGGCGCGGTGGGAGCGTTATTGCCCTTGCTGCTGTTGCCATGGCTGGGATGGTCTAGCGCGGTGCAGGTGGTTGCTGGCATCGGCTTGTGTGTGGGCATAGCGGCATTTTTTCTGTCCTTTACGCCACTGACGAATGCCGCGACCGCGAAGGAAAACCCAGAGGGAGGCGTTGCGCGGTTATCTTTCGTGTCGCTTGCTGCCTATGCTGGTGTGGGCGCGGCGGCATTGATGCTGCAGGTGGGTTGGACGCGTCTGTTCGGCATGATCCTGCTGCGTACCGAGTATGTGCTGGCAGTACTGTTGGCAGTGTTCCTGGTGGGTATTGGTCTGGGTAGTCTGGCGGCACGGCACATGCGCGGTGTGCGCTGGTTTGCCGTTCTGCCATTGCTAGGGGGCAGTTTTAGCCTGCTGGGTCTGTGGCTGGTGCCGAAGTTGGCGGGATGGGTCGAACAAGCACATTTTTCATCCCTCGCGGGTGCATTGTGGTGGCAAGGCCTGGCTGTCGCCGCGCTGACCTTGCCGGTGACGTTTATACTCGGCGCGTGGTTGCCATTGCTCAATAGCCGGCTGGGGGATCAGCATGGCACGGGGTCGTGGCTGTATGGCGTCAATTCGCTCGGTGCGGCGTTGGGTGCGGTGCTGGCGGGATTCGTGCTCATACCCTGGCTGGGAACCATGGCCACTCTGTGCGTGGCGGCAGTTGCATTGTTCGCGTGCGGCATGGCGTGGGCTGATGGACGCTGGCCCTGGCTGGCTATGCTTGGCGTAGTGGTGCTGGCGGGGGTGGGCAGGGTGTATGAACTGCCTGCGGTGAGTGCGCTGCTGCCCGTGACTCAGGCGGGCAGCCAGGATGTTTATGTGCATGAAGACGCCATATCCATTACGCACGTTGTGGAGCGGATCGACGATCAGCGTTTGTTGCTGGCCGATTTGCAACGTATGGACGCATCTTCCGATCCCGCTGCTGTCGAGGCGCAGCAAAATCAGGCCCGTCTGCCATTGATGCTGCACCCCGCGCCGCGCTCGGTACTGTTTCTTGGCTTGGGCACGGGGATATCTGCGGCGGGATCGCTGCCGTACCCGCAATTGTCACGCAAGGCAGTGGAGCTTTCGCAGGGGGCTATTACAGCGGCGGCGCAGTGGTTTGCGCCGGTGAATCAGAATGTGATGGGCAAGCTGGCTGTGACGCGAGATGACGCGCGGCGCTTTTTACGCCGGGACACAGGGCATTACGATGTCATTATCGGCGATTTGTTTCATCCCGATCTGGTTGGGCATAGCGCCTTGTTATCCGTGCAACAGTTTCAGCGCGCCCGTGACAGGTTGACGGAAAATGGGTTGTTTGTGCAGTGGCTGGCGCTCAATCAGTTTGATGCCGGATCGCTGGATATTATTTTCCGCAGTTTTCGACAGGTTTTCCCCGGCGCGGTCATTTTTATGGACGGTTTCCGTGTCGCGCTGGTAGGTCCGAAGGATGTTGTGCAGGGCGCGCCCGCCTTGCTCGCAAATTTGGGCCGTCTGGCGCAAGCCGGGCAGTCCGCCGCGACGGGCGGGGAGGGCGCATGGACATGGCTGGGCCGGTACTGGGGACCGATTCCGCCGAGTGTGGGTCCGGTGCAAGACGAATGGGCGCCGCAGATCGAATACCGTTTACCGCGCGCGCGATACCGTGATGCATTTAATCTTGATGCGTTATTGTCTAGGCTGCTGGGGCAGCGGCCTGGCTTGATGCAGGCAGCGCTCGCCTTGAATGTGCCGGCTAATGCCATGCAGGAATTCGAGCGCAGCTATGTGGCCTCTTTTTTGGCGGTGAGAAGCTGGGTCGCCGCTCTACGGGGTGATAATACGGGCGAAGCGCAGCGTCTGATGCGCCTCGCCTTTGAAGCCAATCCCCGTGATCGCTGGATTGGTTTTGATCTGGCCGACAAAATGCTGGCGACATTGCCGCAGGCGCTGGATCACGGTATGAACAAACGGCAGGCGTTGCAGGCTATTTTGAAGGTGCGTCCAGATCATGCCGAGGCCTTACGGGCTTTATGGCGCGTGGAGAAGGATGCCGGCGATGGTAAAATGGCGGCCTTATATCGTGCCCGGCTCAAGGTGGTCAGCCCCCTGGATCGTGATATTTATGACCTTGGGATGGGGCAGGCGCAGAAAAAGCTCCGGCCTTCGTTGTCAGTTCAAAATTAGCAAGTCTTGATAATCGCTGAAATAAAAAAGCCCGGCATTGCCGGGCTTTTTTATTCAGGGCCGTAACGAGCGTTAGCCCTTCTTGCCTTTTCTTCCGGCTATATCCTTGAAAGCGGCGCTTGCGATCAAGCCTGAGCCAAAGATCAGGAAGCCAAATATCGCCAAAGGAATCAGAATGTTGATGCCAATATTTTGAACCATTACTTACACCCTCCCATCATTGTGTGTTTGGCGGTTTGTCAGATCTAACCAACCTCGGTTATATATAAAGCATTGGAATGGGAAACGCAATGCTTTTTTAGCTTTTTCTGCGTGTACTCTTCCTGGCGGCGGAGTTAAACAAATTGCATGGTTTGCAAGGAGTAATGTACAATGTCCGGCTTAGTTGGTTGTAGTTGTTTGTTTATGTAAATTTTCACTCCTTGCCTTCCCGCGTCATTTCAATAGCAAAGGCGTAGAAGGCTGCTATAAACCGTAAGGAGAATTCAATGAAGCATTATGAAATCGTGTTTCTGGTCCATCCAGACCAGAGTGAGCAGGTTCCCGCCATGATCGAGCGTTATCGCTCGACTATCGAATCCAAGGGTGGGGCAATCCATCGCCTTGAAGACTGGGGTCGCCGTCAGTTGGCTTACCCGATCAATAAGGTCCATAAGGCACATTATGTGCTGATGAATATCGAATGCGGCACAGAGACTATCAGCGAACTCACCAGTGCCTTCCGCTTCAACGACGCTGTGCTGCGTAATCTGGTTGTCTCATGCAGCGAAGCGATCACCACGCCATCGCTTTTGGCCAAATCTACTGAGGACCGTGAAGATCGTGAGGTCAAGTTCCGGCCGGATGTTGAAGAGATCGCCGAAGAAGTCGAGGGCGATCTGGCAGTGGCGGCAGAGTAAGCTGCGACCCTTGCATCACAATTGATTCGATAGATCTGGAGATTATTTATGTCGCGTTTTTTCCGTCGCAGAAAGTTTTGCCGCTTTACCGCTGAAAAAGTCAAAGAAATTGATTACAAAGATATCGCCGTATTGAAGAACTACGTCACGGAGACTGGCAAGATTGTGCCGAGCCGTATTACCGGAACCCGTGCCAGATATCAGCGGCAGTTGACCACCGCCATCAAGCGCGCACGTTATCTGGCATTGCTGCCCTATTGCGACGCGCATTGATTGCGGAAGGCGCGGGGAGTTTTTGTTAAGCTCTGCGCCTTTATTTCCTGGGGCTGTGCTGGTGACGATAGGTTTCGTGGCGTCGGCGTGATTTGATACGAGCGCGAGCGCGGTTTGATGCAAAAATTTGCCGCATTTATTATGCGCGGCCGTATCCAGGCGATGCTGGTAGCGGCGCTGTTTGGCATCCTCTCTTTGTTGTTGCCATTCGCGCAGCCCTTGATGACCGTTGTGAGTGGGGCCGTGGTTGCCTTGGTGGCGCTGCGTCTTGGCGCGCGGGAAGGCGTCTTTGTCGTTATAGGGGCGGCGCTAGGGGTGTCGGCGCTTACCTTGGTGACACTGGGGAATCCGGCACCGGGGCTGGTGTTTGCAGCGGTGATTTGGCTGCCGGTGTGGCTGCTGGCACTGCTATTGCGAGCCACCGTTTCCCTGGCGCTGGCTTTTCAGGCGGCAGCGCTGCTGGGTGGGTTGATCGTTCTCGCCGTGTATGCGGTGCTGCCTGATCCGGCGGCATGGTGGGGCAAGATGTTTGAGGCCGTTATGCTCCCTGCGATGCAGCAGGCGGGTATGGGCGATGCCGATCAGGTACGGCAGGTGCTGGGCGCCGTGTTGTCGCGCATGACCGGTATACTGGCTGGGGCGCAGGTGTTGACCCTGTTGTTCAGTCTGGTAATCGCGCGCTGGTGGCAGGCGTTGCTCTACAATCCAGGTGGTTTCGGGAGTGAATATAACGCTCTTCGCCTGGGGGATCGCCTGGCCTATCCGGCCTTGATTGTGCTTGGCGCGGGCCTGTTTGTTTCGGGCAGTATCGGTGATGCTGCGAAAGACCTGCTGGTGGTGCTGACCGGGGTGTATATGTTGCAAGGGCTTGCAGTAGCGCATGGCGTGGCCGCGGCTGCCAAGGCAAACCCAGCGTGGTTGATGGCCCTTTATACCTTGATGGCGATTTTACTGCCTTTTGTGGCAGTGGCGCTGGCTGGTGTGGGTCTTGCTGACAATTGGTTGAATATCCGATCTTATTTTGGCGTTAACCGGAAGCCGCCCGCTGAAGGTTGAACAGTTTTTATTATCACTGCGTGAGTGAGGTATTGTGAGATGGATTTGATTCTTCTTGAGAAAGTTCAGAATTTGGGTGTTTTGGGTGAAGTGGTGTCAGTCAAGCCTGGCTATGGCCGGAATTACCTGATCCCGCGTGGCAAGGCGGCGGTTGCTACCCCTGAGAATCGTGCCAAATATGAAGCGCGCCGTGCTGAGCTGGAAAAGGCAGCGGCCGAGGTGCTGGCATCCGCTCAGGCGCGTGCTGCAGCGCTGGTTGACAAAGTTGTCACGGTGCGCAGCCAGGCGGGCGAGGGAGGCCGGCTATTTGGCTCCGTAGGTACGCGCGATATCGCCGAGGCGGTGACCGCCGCCGGTGTCGCCGTTGAGAAGCATGAAGTGCGACTCCCCGCAGGGGCGCTGCGCCAAGTGGGTGAGTATGATGTCGAGATTCACCTGCACCCAGATGTTAATGCCCAGGTGAAGATTGTCATAGCGCCTGAGGCGTAATCAGAGGCTAGGGATCAAGAGACGGGGATCAGTGAAAGCAATTTCGAGCTGATACTGATCCCCGCTATCTTTTTCCTAAAATATGCACGACTTAGCCTTCGCAACAAGATCCCCCGATGTGGCGACCGAGGCGCTGAAGGTCCCGCCGAATTCGATTGAGGCTGAACAAGCCGTCATCGGCGGCCTGATGCTCGAGAACAGCGCCTGGGATCAGGTGGCTGACATGGTGGTCGAGGAGGATTTTTATCGCCGCGATCATCGCCTGATATTCCGCGCTATCGTCGATCTCTCCAGTCGCAACACTCCTTTCGATGTAATTACTCTCTCCGAACGGCTCGAAGCCATCAGCGAGTTGGAGAATGCCGGTGGCTTGGCCTATCTTGGTATGCTCGCCAAGAATACCCCCACCGCCGCCAATATCAAAGCCTACGCCGCCATTGTGCGCGAGCGTTCGGTATTTCGTCAGTTAATCCGCGTTGGTACAGAGATCGCCAACAGCGCGTACGCGGCGGAGGGGCGTGATAGCCCCGAATTGCTCGATAACGCGGAAAAGCTGGTGTTTGAAATCGCCGAGCGGGGCGCGCGCGGCAAGCGCGGCTTTACTTCGATCAAGGATTTGTTGGTCAAGGCGGTGGATCGTATCGATACCCTGTTCCAGCAGGACAACCCGATCACTGGTATTCCCACCGGATTTAGCGATTTTGATGAGATGACTTCCGGCCTGCAGCGCTCGGATCTTGTTATTGTCGCTGGCCGCCCGTCAATGGGCAAAACTACATTTGCGATGAACTTGGCGGAGCATGCCGCGATCAAGACCGGCCTGCCAGTGGCGGTGTTCAGCATGGAAATGCCTGGCGAGCAGCTGGCGATGCGTATGATGTCGTCACTGGGACGCATCGATCAGCACAAGCTGCGCACCGGCAAGCTTGATGACGACGACTGGCCGCGTGTTACCTCGGCGGTGGGGATACTTGCCGAAGCCCCGCTATTTATCGACGATACACCAGCGCTGACACCCACCGACCTGCGCGCGCGCGCGCGTCGTCTGGCGCGTGAGCACGGCCTGGGCATGATCGTTATCGACTATCTGCAGTTGATGCAGGTGTTGGGCAATAAGGAAAACCGTGCCACCGAGATCTCGGAAATCTCGCGTTCTCTCAAGTCGCTGGCCAAGGAATTGAGTGTCCCGGTAGTCGCGCTGTCACAGCTCAACCGCAGCCTGGAGCAGCGCCCCAACAAGCGCCCGGTGATGTCGGACCTGCGCGAATCCGGCGCTATCGAACAGGATGCGGATTTGATCGTGTTCATTTATCGTGACGAGGTTTATAACACGGATAGCCAGGACAAGGGCACGGCGGAGATCATCATCGCCAAGCAGCGTAATGGTCCCATCGGTACCACGCGCTTGACCTTCCTCGGGCAATACACGCGATTTGAAAACTTCACATCCAACCGCTACAACGATGGCGAGTAAATGGCGCGTGCTGCTGCGGCGCTGATCGATCTGGATGCGTTGCGGCACAACCTGCAGCGCGTGCGCGAGGCGGCGCCGGGACGCCATGTGATGGCCATCATCAAGGCCAACGGCTACGGGCACGGCATGGTGCGCGTGGCGCGCGCGCTGACCCATGCCGATACCAGCGCCGATGCCTTTGGCGTGGCAAGCATCGATGAGGCCATCGTGCTGCGCGAGGCTGGCATCGATACCCCGATCACTCTACTGGAAGGTTTTTTTGAGGCGCAGGAGCTGGCGCTGATCCAGCATCACCGCCTTGGTGTGGTGATACATCACGCCGCGCAGCTCGACATTCTCGAAGCGCATCCCTTATCGACACCCATCCCCACGTGGCTCAAAATCGACTCAGGCATGCACCGGCTGGGCTTTGCCCCGGAAAACGCGCAGAATGCCTGGCGGCGTCTCAAGGCATGCCGCTGGGTAGCTAACCCGATCCGTCTGATGACCCATCTCGCCAGTGCCGATGACCGCCATAGTTCGCAGACGCTACGTCAGTTGGCCTGCTTTAGTGCCGCAATCGCCGGCATCGAAGGTGAGCGCAGCATCGCCAATTCGGCGGGGATACTCGGCTGGCCGCAGACCCATGCCGATTGGGTGCGCCCAGGCATTATGCTGTACGGTGTGTCGCCTTTCGTTGTTGGCGTGGCGGTAAGTGATAATCTCAAGCCGGTGATGACACTCACTTCCAAACTTATCTCCGTAAACCACTTCAAAAAGGGTGATGCGATTGGTTATGCGGCATCCTGGGTGTGCCCGCAGGATATGCCGGTAGGGGTCGTCGCGATTGGCTACGGCGACGGCTATCCACGCCACGCCACGCCGGGTACGCCGGTGCTGGTCAATGGTAAGCGGGTACCGCTGATCGGGCGCGTGTCTATGGATATGATCACCGTCGATTTGAGCAGTCAACCCAACGCGCAGATTGGTGACCCGGTGACGTTGTGGGGGAAAGGGTTGCCGGTGGAAGAAGTGGCGCATTGTGCCTCGACCATTCCTTACCAATTATTGTGCGGGGTGACGCAGCGGGTGAAAATAGTCGAGAGCGGAGAAAGGTATGATTAAACACATTGTGTTGTGGAAACTCAAAGAAACCGCCGCAGGTCGTAGCGCGGCGGAGAATGCCCTGGAAGTAAAGCGGCGTTTGGAGGCGCTTAACGGGCAGATCCCCGGCATGTTGCGCCTTGAGGTTGGAATAGATTTCAGCAAGGAGGATGCGTCATCCGATGTCGCGCTCTATTCCGAGTTCGAGAGCAGGGCGGCGCTGGATGTATATCAAAGCCATCCGCTGCACGAAGAGGTCAAGGGGTTTGTGATGGCGGTGCGCTCGGAACGGCGTCTGGTTGATTATGAGGTTTGAGGGCGGGTTTTTTGCGCCAAGATAATAACGCGCAGCATATCATGTTGTTTATTAATAACATGTTTACAGAAGTGTCCGGTAATTTAATTGAATAGATTCAATTGGTTATTGTCTTTCTGCATGCTCATTTGCGTCTCCGCATTTTTAAGTAATTGATCGAGTGGCGTTTTCTCGAAAAGAGTCAGGCTCAAAATCTGTAGGATTGTGTAAAGCGAAGCCTCGGTATTGAGCCGCTTTTTCACGATGGCGACCACGACGTAAACCGCGATGGCGATCCATATTTGCGTCTTGACTGCATTCTCGGTGGTGCCATAGAACCGCTTGATTCGAAGATGCTGTTTGATCCACTTGAAGAATAGCTCGACCTGCCAGCGGCAACGATAAAGCTGAGCGATGGTCAGCGCAGGCAGGTCGAAGTTGTTGGTCAGAAAGACCAGAAACCTGTCGTGTTCGGCATCGTAGAACTTGATGCGTCGCAGGTGCTGCGGGTAATCCTTGCTGGCCTTGCGAGCAGTCAATGCAATGGTCTGGTCGCAGCGCAGTCCAGTGGACTTGTCCACGGTGCGAGAGTAGACGCGACGAAAGAGCAGATTGGATTTGCCACGGATGACAAAGAACGCCTGTGCTTGATGCAGGGTGAACCAGCGAGCGAAGTCGGTGAAGCCACGATCCATGATGTAAAAGCTGCCGGCTTCGGGTATCAGGATATCGAGCACATTGACCTCGTGCATCTTGCCATCGCTGATGTGGATGAAGGTTGGAATGTTGCCGCGCAGGTCGAGCAGCGTATGCATCTTGACGGCAGCTTTGGTGGAGCGGAAGCGTGCCCACGGAAAGACGCTCAAGCACAGGTCGATGGTCGTGGTATCGAGTGCGTAGACCGTCTGTTCCAGTTCGACCGCAAAGCTGTCGCTGGCGTAAAGCTTTCTGGCGGTCTGGATTAAGCTCATCGCGAAATCCGCGTAGATGCGACAGTCGCGTTGCTCGTTGGCATCGGCCAGCGTGCTCTTGGCGATGTTGCCTCGTATGCCCAAGTGATAGAGCTTGGCTTGGTGGGCGCGCAGACAGGTTTCGATGTCGCGCAGGCTTTCGCGGTAAGTCAGCTGCGCGAACGCCATGCAGAGAAATTGATCGAGATGCGAAAAAGTCTTGGTGGGATATTTGGAAGGGTAGCGCTGCACGCAGCGACGGAATGTGTGAAGGGGCAAATGCTCCATGAGTTGTGCGAACACCAACTGGCCTGAATACATGACGGAAACTCCTGGGGGGAAAGCCCCAGTTTCCCAAAAAATTCACGTTCAAGTCGGTGACACCCCTAAACACACACTTTCCTATTCAACATCATCATGTTATATAGCCGTCTTTGCGAAATTGCCGGACACTTCTGACATGTTTAGTTTATTTTGCATTGTTATCTGGCGCATGGATAATAAACGGTGGAGGGTCAAATGGACGCCTCGGCACTCATTTCACAGCACTCCGCGCCACCCCATCCAGCAACTTGATGAAATTCCGCTTCGGCTTGTACTGCACACGTAGCTCCGCTAGGTAGTCGCCAAATTGCCGTGACTGGTTCTGCGCATTCATTAGCGCGCCCACTTTACGAATAAATTTAGTCGCCTCCTCATAGGCAGTATTATTGGTCTGTGCGACGATGGGCGGCACCACGCGGCGGTAGAGGTTAATGGCATCATCGGGACGCGAAGATTCGAGCTTACCGGCCAATGTGACGAGTAGGCCGCGATCACAGGCGCCTTCATGTGCAGCTGTCCAGGCCGCATCCAAATCCTGCTCCCACAGCGCTATTTCCACACGCAACGAGTAGTTGGGCATCGACGGCTTCGGTTTCCAGTGGCTCGTCGCACTCGCCTCGCGTGCGATGATCTCGGTGACCCTTGCCAATGCCCGGTCGCGCTGCTCCGGCCAAAGGCCGAGCTTGCCGGCAACATCGTGCAGCTTCTTGTAGTGTTCAAGACTCGATCGCTCCTCGAACTGAATCCAGGTGAGTTGCAATGCCTCGTCATTGCGTTTGCGCGCAAGGTACGCCGCCACCAGAAAATCCCGGAGCCGGTTGTCGGGCCGCTCCGGAAAAGCCTTCAGGCCGCGTTCCGCCCATTCCAGCGCTTTGTCCGGCTGCTTGGCCTTGGTCCAGATTTCGGCGATGTCGAGATAGCGGTAGCAGGACGAAAGATCCTGCGACTTGATAGCCACCAGTTCCTCGACGTTGCCGCTCGCCTCGGCCAGCCGCTCCATGATGCGGGTGATCGTTGCCCGGTGAGTATCGTAGCTGTCCTTCACATCCCGTGGCTTGAGCTTGCGCCACTCGGCTTCCGCCAGCTCTCGATAGCGGCGCAGACCTTCCTTGCCGAGGGCGTCGCCATAAGTGGTGACATCGAAGCTGCACACGCCGAATGGTAGCGTTGTCTCGAACCGGAACAGACGTTCGGCCAGCCCTGTGGACTCCGGCCGCGCCATGGTGCAGGCCTTCAAATGTAATTCGCCCAAGCGATAGACGATGCTGCCGATCTCGCCGTTCGAGTCGTCAACTTGCTCCAGCGCATTCTCGACGCGCTCGATGGCGTACTCGGCCAGATCGACCAGCATGGCGGCGGTGTCGGGCTTGAGCAGTTCAGCCAGTGAATCTGCCACCTGGTCGATATTACCGGCGAAGGTGCCAACCTCCCGCCAGTCGACAAAGCCGTGGATGCGCGTCGCGCCGTCGATGGCCCTTTGGTACGCCTTGGCCACGTTCCCGCCACTGCTGCTACGTTCAGTCTTGAGCAATAGCGACTGGTAGAGCCTATCGTCGCGCTGGGCTACGTCCAGCAACAGCTCGACCAAGGCTTCCGATGGCTGTGTGGTCAGATATTCCTTGATATCGCGCCACGGATCGCGCTGCTTCTTCTTGCCGGAGGCGGCGCCGGATTTTGGAGCGGCCGCGTTCTCTTCCAGCCACGCCAAACCAACCGCCACGCAGTGCTTGCAGAAATAACCGTCGGCGGCGCGTGGGCAGGTGCAATCGTAGGCCAGATCGCCACCGTCATCCCGCAGCTCGACCTGATAGGTTTCCGTGCCTTCAACTTGGGCGGTGATCTTGCCATCTGTCGCACGAAGACGCTCGACGGCGCCGACATAACAATATTCCTCGCCGCGCTGGAAGGCGGTGCTGCCGGCGAGGTCTTCGAGGGTGGATCGGGAGATCAGGTTGTTGAGCATTGTTTTGGCCGTTCATTTCCGGGATACATGGGGGCGGTCTTCAGCCTCAAGATAATAATGTGCCACATACCATGTTGTTTATTAAGCACATTATTGTTTATTTCGCATTGTTATCTGGCGCATGGATAATAAACTATAGGCGTTGAACCGCGCCAGCTTTTGAGGTGATCAGCCGAAAATCGAGATCATGAAAACCACCCCATGAAAATAAACAACTTTATATCTGTTTGTTTTTATTGCTGTTGATTCGTTATCTGTCGTTATTATTAGATGTGTCTGCAAATAACCTCGGCTCATCCTCCCTCCCGTTCTGAACAGGTTTGTGGTAGACCATATTGCGCTTGGCGCGCCCCTCAGCCTGAACAAGCACCCCTTGCTCGACCCACCGTTTGAGCATTCTCGAAGCACGCGAGGTGTCGGTACCGGCAATCTGACATAGGTCAGCATTGGAAATAGGGCCATTGCGGTCGATCCAGCCGCTAACTTGTTCCCACATCGGGGGGCGCGCCTCGTTGAGTGGCGTTACCGATACAGCCTCTTGCGCCTGATCGCGAAGTTCCCTGTAAAAAGGCGGGTAAAGGTCGCTGGTCTTCATCAGGCTAAACATCATCCGTACCCCTTCTCCGGCATCCACATTTGGCGGTTCTGGGAATTCCCGCAGATTGTGGGCAATCAACGGGTTGCGCGCAAATGAACCGGCTCTCTCAATATTGGCGGGCGTAATCCGCCCCGGAAACAGGCCCAGGCTGAGTACTTCGATGCGGTTGTGAATATGCAGATTATGAATGTCACGGTTTAGTCGTGGCGAGCTTGGTAGTGAAATAACATAACTTGTTGACTCCAAGTCCGCGCATGTATAGTAAAGTCGTATACTGGCATTCGGCTATAGTCGACAACCAAGCAAATACGAACCAAAACAATAATGCCACCTAAGGTTGGCCTGTAAACGCACCAGGAAATGACGACTCGAACTGATATTGACATCTTCATGGCTGCCGCAAAGAATACAGTTGTTCCCATGAACTGGCGGGAGAAGCTAATGAAGAAAGACCCCCAATGGTGGGAATATGTCAGCGCGGTTGAGCTTGATGGAGTGGTGGTTGAAGATGTCCAGTTTATTGTCCAGTGGAGGCCTAGCGTGGGCGCTGCTGGAGACAAATACAATTGCGGGCTGGTTTACCGGGTTGACCGGGTTTATGCCGTTGACTTTGACCCGGATGGACAGCATACCAACAATTGTGGCAAAGGCCGGGCACTGTATAGGAAGCGCTTTGGGCCGGGAACGCATGAGCATACCTGGTCAGAAGATGGATATGGGTATGCCGAACCGATTTCGCCGGATTTCCCAGATTTCTCGGCATTGTTCGACTACTTTTGTCATAAGGCCAATTTGGCTGTGGAAGGCGGTTTCAAGTCGCCTTCCAGCATACAACTGAACTTACTTTGAAAATGAACTGCGCCAACTTACTCGAAAATCTTGGTTACACCTGCGCGCCGCGCCAGAATGGCGCGTTGCGCCTATGGTCGCCCTTTACTTTCGATGATGGTGAACACCTTGGCCTGTTTCTGGAACCGTCGGGCAACGGCCAATGGCTGGTGACTGACCACGCCGACACCCTCATGCACGCCAGCGCCCACGGTGCCGAGCTCACCCCATACAGGCTGAACAAAATCCGCGCGCAGTTCGCTGATGTGAAGATTTCCGAAGGTGGCGCGCTGATGGCGGTGACCGATCAGGACAACCTGGCGCGCACTGTAACCGAAGTACTGAACACGGCCATTGCCATCAGCCATGCGGAAGAAAGCTGGAGACCAAAGACCCGAGAGCAGAAATTTATCGCCACCGTAGGGCAGGAACTGGAAGCCGTGGCGGGCAAGAAGCTGCAACGCAACATCACAGTCAGCGGGGTTTCCGGCCATCAGATTAAGTTCCCTTTTGCCATTGACGACCCTGCGGCAGGCCGCCAGTTTATCCAGCCCGTGGCTTACGGTGATGAGCGGGTGGACTGGGGCAATGTGTACAAGGCTTCAGGCCAGATGTTCGATCTCAAATCCGCTGGCGCGGAAGAATCTCAGCGGATTGTCATTGTGGAAGATAGCCCAGGCGATGAGGAATTGGGCAAAGCCGTCACACTACTAAGCTATACTTCCATAGTGCTGCTGTTCAGCCACCGTGACCAGTGGCTGCCGCGTTTCCGCCGCGCGGCCTGAATACCGATGCCGTTTCTCGATTGGGTGAATAAGGCCCAGGCGGTGAGCAGTGCCGCCGATGTGCCTTACCACCTGCTGCAATTTGAATCCGCGCATGGTGATACCAGCGCGGAAAATCTGCTGATTCAGGGCGACAACCTCAAGGCGCTGAAAGCGCTGCTGCCTTTCTACCGGGGGCAGGTGAAGTGCATCTTCATCGACCCGCCGTACAACACCCAATCCGCCTTCGAGCATTACGACGACAAGCTGGAGCACTCGCAATGGCTTTCCACCATGTATCCCCGCCTGGTGCTGCTGCGCGAACTGCTGGCCGAGGACGGCAGCATCTGGGTGACCATAGACGACAACGAGGGGCATTACCTGAAGGTGTTGATGGATGAAGTATTCGGGCGGTCGAATTTTGTGACGAATGTGGTTTGGCAGAAACGAGTTTCTCCTGCCAACGATGCCACTCATTTCAGCAGCGACCACGACAACGTAATAGTTTTCGCAAAGAAAAAAAATACGTGGTCGTTAAACCGCCTTGAGCGCACTGAGTTGCAAAACTCGTACTACAAAAACCCGGATAACGACACGCGTGGGGACTGGAACTCCGTAACATATACCGGCAACAAAACGCGAGCAGAACGACCGAATCTGTACTACGGCATCCGAAATCCAAATACAAACGAACTGGTTTTTCCTCCAAAAACCCTTACATGGCGTTACGGCGAAGAAACGCACCGCAAGAATGAGGAACAGGGACTGCTATATTGGGGAAAGAACGGCGACTCAAAAGCTCCTCGGATGAAAATGTTCCTTACCAATGCAGAACCCGTGGTTCCAAGAAGTGTCTGGACGGCATCGGATGCTGGCAGTACACAGATCTCAATGACAGAGCAGAAAGCATTGTTCTCAAACGCTTTTGGCACCCCCAAGCCGGAACTTCTTTTGCAACGCATCCTCCACATTGCCTCGACCCCCGGCGATCTCGTGCTAGACAGCTTCCTTGGCAGCGGCACGACCGCTGCCGTAGCCCATAAAATGGGCCGCCGCTGGATCGGCATCGAGATGGGAGAGCACGCCGTCACCCATTGCCTGCCACGACTGCAAAAAGTGATTGATGGCGAGCAGGGCGGCATTTCAAAAACCATCGGCTGGCAGGGCGGCGGCGGTTTCCGCTTTCACACCCTGGGCGAGCCGGTGTTCGATGCCGATGGCGGCATTCACCCCGCCGTGCGATTCAAGGCGCTGGCCGCCTTTCTCTGGCATTTCGAGACTGGGGAGCCGTGGGGATTGCCCCCCTCACCCCAGCCCTCTCCCCCCGCAGGGGGAGAGGGTGCGCTAATGCCAATGCCAACACCCTTGCTCGGCATCCATAACGGCACGGCCTATTATCTACTCTATAACGGCATCCTGGGTGACCGGCGACCGCAGGGCGGAAACGTACTGACTTCCACTGTGCTGGCGCACCTTGAAGAACAGTTCCCCCATGATGGTCCACGCGTGATCTACGGCGAAACCACCCGATTGGGTGAGACGCGCTTGCGCGAGGCGGGCATTACCTTCAAGCAGATTCCCTACGACATCAAGGCGCGCTAATCTTTGAACAGGAGGAAACCCATGAATACCCTGCTGGAAAACCAGATCCTTGAACGTTTGCATCAAATGGACGATGTGCGCTTGCTTGAGGTTCTTGATTTTGTTGAGTTTGTCGCTGCCAGAAAAAAGCGCCGCGAGTTGCAGGAAGATAATGATTATCTCCTTGGAGTGGCGGCCTCCTTGACCGAATGGGCTGAGCAGGCTGATGAGGTGGCTTATCGTGACCTATAGGGCTTTTGATGTGGTTCGTGTGCCATTCCCGTTTTCCGACCGCAATGCGACGAAAAACCGACCGGCGTTGATTCTTTCGGATGAAACGGCTTTCAATACACCCATTGGCCACTCGGTGATGGCGATGATTACTTCCGAGGCTAATCCACCTTGGCCGCTTGACTGTGTCTTGCATAACCTGCAAGCAGCGGGGCTGAGCACACCGTCAAAGGTGCGCTTCAAACTTTTTACGTTGGATCATAGCCTGGTGCGGGGCGTGTTGGGGCGGCTGGATAGTGCCGACGAGAGTGAGGTCAGGCATGCATTAAGCGTACTGCTGGACACGGGAGTCAAACCATGACCATTCCTCCCGAACTCATTCTGCGCTTTCCTGATTTGCTGAAGTCGCAGGAAGCCATGAAGCGCGCGGCGGCGCAGGCCCGCCGCTTGGCCGAGCAAACGGGGACCCGGCTTATTGTAGCCGATAAGGTCGCGGCTACAGTGCGGCCAGAGCCTGCCGATAAGCAAAGCGCTGATTAACCCATGTTCAAGCTCAAGGATTATCAGGACAAGGCGCTGGTGACGCTGGATGCGTTCTTTCGCAAGCTGCGCATGGCCGGGCTGGAAGCTGCCTGGCAGGATTGTGCGCCGGTGCAGGAAAAGAATGGTCAAGCCTGGCAGGCCGATTATGACGCCAATGCGCTGGGCGAGGTACCTGCAGTGTGCGTGCGTATCCCCACCGGTGGCGGCAAGACTTTTCTCGCTGCCCATGCGGTGGCGCGGGTAGGCAAAAGTTACTGTGATACCGACGCGCCGGTGGTTTTGTGGCTGGTGCCTTCCGATGCCATCCGCTCCCAGACCCTGGCCTCGCTCTCGACACCGCGCCACCCTTGCCGCGAGGCGCTGACGGAGTATTTCGGCGAAAGAGTCCGCGTTTGCGCACTGGATGAGCTGGCCACAGTGGGGCGGCATGAGGTGGGCCAGAATAGTGTGAGCGGTTCCGCCATTATCGTGGTGGCGACGATTCAATCCTTTGCCATTACCGACAAAACCAAGCGCAATGTCTATTCCTTCGATGAAAGCCTTGCGCCCCACTTTCAGGCACTGACGCCACAACAGGAAGCGCGGCTGGACAAGGTGACGGAAGCGGATATTGCCGCCCAGCCTTATCTGACTGCCGCCGACATCGGCAAGATCAAGGCATCGCTGGCTAACTGGCTGACGCTCCATCAGCCGATAGTGGTGGTGGACGAGGCGCACAACAACCGCACCGATCTGGCCTTCCGCACTCTTAGAAACTTGCACCCGGCCTGTTTGATTGAAATGACCGCCACGCCGGTAAGCGGTAGCAATGTGCTGTTTCACGTTGGCGCGCAGGCGCTGGCGCGGGAAGACATGATCAAGCTGCCTATCGTGCTGATGGAGCACCCGACCGGCTGGAAAGATGCGGTGCGCGACGCCATTCTGACCCGTGACCGACTGGAAACGCTGGCGGCCAGGGAGCCAGACTTCATCCGCCCGGTGCTGTTGTTTCAGGCCGAGCCGAAGAACGGTGAGGCTACGGTCGAAAAACTGCTGGTGCACCTGACGAGTGCTGATGGCGAAAAACTCGACCGCAAGCAAATTGCCGTGGCCACCGGCGACCAGAAGGAATTGGACGGTATCGTGATAGCTGATCCGGCCTGCTCAATCCGCTACGTCATCACCGTGGAAGCACTCAAGGAAGGCTGGGACTGCCCCTTTGCCTATGTGCTGTGCGGCTTACAGGACATGAAAAGCTCCAAGGACGTGGAGCAGATTCTCGGACGAGTGCTGCGTATGCCCTATGCCCGCCCGCGTAATCAACCGGAACTGAGCAAGGCCTATGCTCACATGGTTTCTAGCGTGACCGCGCGGGTGGCGGATCAACTGGCCGACCGACTGGTGAACAACATGGGCTTTGAGGCGTATGAGGCCGCGCTGGCAATTGCCCCGGCGCAGAGCATATTGCCTTTGCTGGATGGCAGCGGCCACCACCAACCTCGCCCGGCGGAAGCAGTGATTTCACTGCCAGTAACACCGACACAACCAATTCCCGAGGCGCTCAAGGAGTGTATTGAGATACGCCCCACCACGAACGGCGCAACGGCCATCGTGCGTGGAGAATTGTCCGAGGCAGTGGAAGATTTCCTGCTCACGACCTGCAAGGGCGCGAAACAGCAAGAGGCGGTGAAAGAGGCTATAGAGCGCGAGCGTACCCGGCAGGCGGCACTGCTGGCGCCATCGGCGCGGGGTGAGCGCTTCGCTCCCCTGCCGCAACTGTGCCTCGATTGGGATGGCGAAGTGCAGCCGGTGGAAAAAAGGTTGCTTTCTGAATTAGGCGATTTTGATCTATTCGCGGAGCCGATGAACCTGGCCGGTTTTACCATCCGCGAGAGCGGCGCGGCTTTCGAAATTGATGTGGAGGGCGGCAAGGTGGTCTATCAGGCCACGGACAGCGGCCAGCTTCACCTCAACGAAATTGCCGCCCATGCCAGCGAAAACGATCTGGTGCGCTGGCTGGATCGGGAATGCCGCCAGATTGATGTGGGTCAGGCCGTGCTCATCAAGTGGTTGTTGGCACTGGTTCGCCACCTGATTGCCGACCGGAGTCTCACACTTACGGCGCTGGTGCGCGCCAAGTATCCGCTGGCGGAGGCCGTGCGGCGGGAGATTGACCGGCGCAGGCAAGCTGCGGTCAAGGCGGGTTTTCAGAAGTCGCTGCCGGGCTTTTTTGCCGCCCCACGGCTGGAAGAGAGCTTTCGTTATGCCTTCACTTTTCACCCCAATCATTACCCGGCACGACCGCCGTTCTATTCCGGGCGCTACCGTTTCCAGCATCACTATTATCCAGTGATCCACGGCTTGCGCGAGAAGCGTGCTGACGGCCAGCTCGCTGAGGAATTCTTGTGCGCCCAAGCCATCGACCTGAACCCGCAAATAAAGCATTGGGTGCGAAACGTGGAAAGGGAGGATCGTTTCTCTTTCTGGTTGCCAACTTCGACGGATTACTTCTATCCGGATTTCGTTTGTGAATTGACCGATGGCCGGGTGTTGATGGTCGAATACAAGGGCGAGCCCTATAAAACCAACGACGACTCGCGAGAGAAAATGCAGGTGGGCCACCAGTGGGAGCAATCCAACGGCGGGCGCTTCCTGTTCCTGATGGCGGTGGAGGAAGATGTGCAGGGGCGGAATGTCAGCCAGCAAATTGCCAACAAGCTCAAAGGGTAATCAGTCGCGTCGCTCAGATCCTTTTTTAATGGCTTGTAGGCGAAGTCCAGGGCGCCATCTCCAAGAAGATGTTCATGGACGTGGAGATTTACACCGACACCAATAATACGGGGCAGTCCTGACCTAACCCAATACTGTTCACTTAACCGTTCGTGGTGAGCTTGTCGAACCACCAGCCACTCACCCAAGGCCCTTCGACAAGCTCAGGGCGAACGGAATTTTTCTTAAGTGAACAGTATTGTGACCTAACCCGAATTTATGAAACATTCGGGCTAAGCCCGTCAGGCTGCCAGATGTTCCCGCTCCAGCACCGGCCTGAGAAACCGCCCGGTGTGCGAATCGGGATACGCGGCGATGTCTTCAGGTGTGCCGACGACCAGCACTTCGCCACCCTTGTCGCCGCCCTCCGGTCCCATGTCGATGAGCCAGTCGGCGGTTTTGATAACATCGAGGTTGTGTTCGATTACCACGATGGTGTTGCCGTGGTCGCGTAACTGGTGCAGCACGGCGAGCAGTTGCTTGATGTCGTGGAAGTGCAGGCCGGTAGTGGGTTCGTCGAGGATGTAGAGCGTGCTGCCGGATTCGCGCTTGGAGAGTTCGCGTGACAGTTTGACGCGCTGTGCCTCGCCACCGGACAGGGTGGTGGCGTTCTGGCCGAGTTTGATGTAGGACAGTCCGACATCCATCAGGGTTTGCAGCTTGCGGTGGATGACCGGCACGGCACTGAAGAAGTTCAACGCGTCCTCGATAGTCATATCCAGCACCTCCTGGATGTTCCTGCCCTTGTAGCGCACTTCCAGCGTCTCGCGATTATAGCGTTTACCCTTGCACACATCGCACGGCACGTAGATGTCGGGCAGAAAGTGCATCTCCACCTTGATCACGCCGTCGCCCTGGCAGGCCTCGCAGCGTCCGCCCTTGACGTTAAAGCTGAAGCGGCCCGGATTGTAGCCGCGCGCCCGTGCCTCCTGTGTGCCCGAGAACAGTTCGCGGATCGGCGTGAACAGGCCGGTGTAGGTGGCGGGGTTGGAGCGTGGTGTGCGCCCGATGGGGCTTTGGTCGATGCTCACCACCTTCTCGAACTGCTCCAGGCCGATGATCTCCGCGCAGGGTGCGGGTTCTTCAGTGCTGCCGTACAGCGCACGCGCCGCCTGACGATAGAGGGTGTCGTTGACCAGGGTGGATTTGCCGGAGCCGGACACGCCGGTGACGCAGGTCATCAGTCCCAGCGGGATGTCGACATTGACGCCCTTTAAGTTGTGGCCGCTGGCGCCACGGATGAGCAGTTGGCGCTCCGGGTCGGGCGCGATGCGTGCGATGGGCACGTCGATCTTGCGGTGGCCGCACAGGTATTGTCCGGTGAGCGAGGCAGGATTGTCGATGATCTCTTGCGGCGTGCCTTGCGCCACGATCTTGCCGCCGTGTACGCCCGCGCCGGGGCCGATGTCGACCACGTAATCGGCGAGGCGGATGGCGTCCTCGTCGTGCTCGACCACGATCACGGTATTGCCCAGGTCACGCAGATAGACCAAGGTGTGCAGCAAGCGCTCGTTGTCGCGCTGGTGCAGGCCGATGGATGGCTCGTCCAGCACATACATCACGCCCACCAGCCCCGCGCCGATCTGGCTGGCGAGCCGGATGCGCTGTGCCTCACCGCCCGACAGGCTATCGGCGCTGCGGTTCAGCGTCAGGTAGTCCAGCCCGACGTTGACCAGAAAATCCAGCCGCTGGCCGACTTCCTTGACGATCTTGGCGGCGATTTCACCGCGCCAGCCGGGCAGTATCAGCCCGCCGAAAAACTCCCGTGCCCGTCCTACCGGCATGGCGACCGTTTCGGGCAGGGTTTTGCCACCCACAAACACATTACGTGCCTCACGCCGCAGCCGGGCGCCCTGGCAGTCGGGGCAGGGCTGGGTGCTCAGGTATTTGGATAGCTCCTCGCGCACCGCGCCGGATTCGGTCTCGCGGTGGCGGCGTGTCATGTTGGGGATGACACCTTCAAACGGGTGGGCGCGCCGGGCGGGTACGCCGCGATCGTTGTAATAATCAAATTCGATTTCTTCCTTGCCGCTGCCGAACAGAATGATGTCGCGCACGCGTTGCGGCAGCTCCTGGAAGGGAGTCTCGACATCGAATCCGTAATGCCCGGCCAGCGCGCCGATCATCTGAAAGTAGTAGGCATTGCGGCGATCCCAGCCGCGCACCGCCCCGCCCGCCAGGCTCAGTTCGGGATTGGATACTACGCGTGCCGGGTCGAAGAACTGCTTGATCCCTAAACCATCACATCCAGGGCAGGCCCCCGCCGGGTTATTGAACGAGAACAGGCGTGGCTCCAGCTCGGTGATGCTGTAGCCACATTGTGGACAGGCGAATTTGGCGGAAAACACCACGTCATCGTGCTCGGGATCGTCCATGAACGCCACGCGTGCCAGACCGTCGGCCAGGCGCAACGCCGTCTCGAACGATTCCGCCAGGCGCTGCTGCACCTCAGGGCGCACCTTGAAACGGTCCACCACCACCTCGATGGTGTGTTTTTTGCGCAGATCGAGCTTGGGCGCCTGATCCAGCTCCACCACTGTGCCGTCGATGCGTGCCCGCACGTAACCTTGCGCACGCAGCTCCTCCAGCACCTCGGTGTACTCGCCCTTACGCCCCTCCACCACCGGCGCGAGCAGCATCAGCCGCGTTTCGGCGGGCAGCGCCAGCACATGATCGACCATCTGGCTGACGGTCTGGGCATCGAGCACCACACCGTGTTCCGGGCAGCGCGGCTCACCGGCGCGGGCATACAGCAGGCGCAGGTAATCGTAGATTTCGGTAACGGTACCGACCGTGGAACGCGGGTTGTGCGAGGTGGATTTCTGCTCGATGGAGATCGCGGGCGATAGGCCCTCGATGTGGTCCACGTCCGGCTTTTCCATGATCGCCAGAAACTGGCGCGCATAGCTCGACAGCGACTCCACGTAACGCCGCTGTCCCTCGGCATAGATGGTGTCGAAGGCCAGTGATGACTTGCCGGAGCCGGACAGGCCGGTGATCACGATCAGCTTGCCGCGTGGCAGGTCAAGGTCAATATTTTGTAAATTATGAGTACGGGCGCCGCGGATGCGGATGGTTTCCATGCGACTACCTACTACCTGACTAGGTCTGCTAGTATACGCCCTTTTACCCTCATCAGGCAAAGAGCAGAGCACACCGTGGTTCGACGAACAAAACAACACGCAAATCAACAGGGCATGAATCCGGGGGAACGCAAGGCCGCGTTTTCGCTTTCCAGTATCTATGCGCTACGCATGATGGGATTGTTCATGATCCTGCCAGTGTTTTCGCTCTACGCGCACGATCATCTGAGTGGCGCCACGCCCATGCTGATCGGCCTGGCGATTGGGATTTACGGTCTCGCCAATGCCGTTTTCCAGATCCCCTTCGGCATGCTGTCCGACCGTTTCGGGCGCAAGCCCATCATCGCATTCGGCTTGGTGATCTTCGCCATCGGCAGCGTGGTGGCCGCGCTGGCCGACTCAATCACTGGCGTCATCATTGGCCGTGCCTTGCAGGGTGGCGGGGCCATCGCCGCCGCCGTCATGGCGCTGGCCGCCGATCTCACCCGCGAGGAACACCGCCTCAAAATCATGGCCGTGATCGGCATGACCATCGGCCTGTCATTCTCCCTGTCATTCGTCATCGGGCCTGTCCTCAACGGCTGGATCGGCGTGCCCGGCATTTTCTGGCTCACCGCCGTGCTGGCGCTGAGCGGCATCGCCGTGTTGCATTTCGGCGTGCCGCAACCGGAGCACAGCACATTCCATCGCGATGCCGAGGCCGTCCCGGCGCAATTCAAGGATATTCTTGCGGATAAAGAGTTGCTGCGCCTGAATTTCGGCATCTTCGCGCTGCACATGATTTTGATGGCGAGCTTTGTGGTGGTGCCGGTGGCACTGCGTGACCATGCCGGGCTTGATGCCGGTCAGCACTGGATGGTTTATCTGGGCGTGCAACTGATTTCGATGGTGGCGATGGTGCCGCTCATTATCCAGGCCGAAAAGCACCGCCGCATGAAACAGGTGTTCGTAGGATCGGTCATAGCGGTAGCGCTGAGTCAAGCCGGACTGACCTTCGCCCATGATTCGCTGGTAGGCATCTCGTTGTTGCTGGTGCTGTTTTTTATGGCGTTTAATGTGCTGGAAGCCACGCTGCCCTCACTGATCGCAAAGACCGCGCCTTCTCATAAAAAGGGCACGGCGATGGGCGTCTACTCCACCACCCAGTTTTTGGGGGCCTTTTGCGGCGGTACTTTGGGCGGCTGGTTATACGGCGCCTTCGGCCTGGGAAGCGTATTTTTGCTGTGCGCCATTATCGCGGCGGCCTGGGCGGGGCTGGCGGCAACCATGAGATCGCCACGTTACCTGAGCAATCATATGGTGAATGTCGGCATGGTCGACGAGGGGCAGGCGCGCGAACTGGCCGCGCGCATGGCGCAAGTCAAAGGGGTGGCCGAAGTTACGGTCATTGCCGAAGACGGCGTCGCCTACCTCAAGGTTGATCCGCATATTTTGGATAATGACGCACTACGTGAATTTTCGGCGGTGAAGGCGTAAGATAGTTGTTACAAATCTCCAGCTTGTTAAGTACCCCTGAAACCCGAAATCTATTAAGAGGCCCCCTATGGCAAGAGGCATTAACAAAGTCATTCTGATCGGCAACCTCGGCAAAGACCCGGAAGTGCGCTATATGCCCTCCGGATCCGCCGTAGCCAACATAACCGTCGCCACCGCCGATAGCTGGAAGGATAAGCAGACCGGCGAAAAGAAGGAAAGTACCGAGTGGCACAACGTAGTATTTTTCAACCGCCTCGCGGAGATCGCGGGCGAATATCTCAAAAAAGGCTCGAAGGTGTATATCGAGGGCTCGCTCAAGACGGAGAAATACCAGGATAAAACCACGGGCGCTGACCGCTATATCACCAAAATTGTGGCCAGCGAGATGCAAATGCTTGATGGTCGCGCTGGTGGCGGGGGGGATTTCTCCTCTGAAGGATCGCGCGCAGCCTCCTCTCAGGGGGATAGACCGTCTTCGCAGGGAGGTGGGCGCAGCTCAAATACCCAGAACGAAGGACAGAAAGGTTCAGGGTCACAACCGGCACCTGGCGGGAATTTTGATGATTTTGACGATGACATCCCGTTTTGAAGCCTGAGTCCAAAAGGTACAAGTAATAGGCGCCCTTCGGGGTGAAAGATGGCCCCGCTCGATGCGGGGTTTTCTTTTTGTGGGTCAACCCGAATGTTTAGAAATAAATCAGTTGTCCGATAACTAAGGGACACCACTGCTGGAATTTATCACTAAGGGAGAATGGAATATGCCGATGAAAAGTACCATGCGTTCCTTCAAGTACGATTACATGGGTCTGGACGCCGAGTCCATCAAATACTCAATGGCCAATCGACTTGAATACGAAGTAGGCAAGGATCTTCATACCGCCACTGATCGCGACTGGTACAACGTCACGGCCTACGCGGTGCGTGACCGCCTCATGGAGCGCTGGATGGAAACCATGCGCACCTATTACCGCGAAGACGCCAAGCGTGTCTATTACCTCTCCCTGGAATTCCTGATTGGCCGCACACTGAGCAACAGCCTGCTTAACGTAGGGATTCAGGGAGAATGTGAACAGGCCTTGCATGACATCGGGCTTAATCTGGAGGAGATCCGCGAACTGGAGCCGGATGCGGCATTGGGTAATGGCGGTCTGGGGCGGCTGGCGGCGTGTTTTCTTGATTCCATGGCGACGCTTGGCATACCGTCGTATGGCTATGGCATCCGTTATGAATATGGCATGTTCACTCAACGTATCGAGAATGGCCATCAGGTTGAACACCCTGAGAATTGGCTGCGCTACGGCAATCCCTGGGAGTTCTCGCGTCCCGAAGTACTCTATCCCGTGAAATTTCATGGCCGGGTCGTGGAATATCCTGATGAAACAGGCCAGAAGCGCTACCACTGGGTTGATGCAGATGAGGTCATGGCGATGGCCTATGACACACCGATCCCAGGCTATAACACCAACACCGTGAACAATATGCGCCTGTGGTCTGCCAAGGCGACGCGCGATTTTAATTTGAAATATTTCAACGAAGGCAATTACATTAAGGCCCTGGAGGATAAAAATGAATCTGAAAATCTCTCCAAGGTACTCTATCCCGATGACACCACCGCGATGGGCCGAGAGCTGCGGCTAAAACAGCAATATTTCTTTGTCAGCGCATCATTGCAAGACATTCTGCGCCGCTTCCAGAAGGCTCATTTCCACTTCGACAAGCTGCCGGACAAGGTGGCCATTCAGCTTAACGATACCCATCCGGTACTGGCTATTCCCGAATTGATGCGGATATTGATGGATCTCCATGGCCTGTCGTGGGCGCGTGCCTGGAATATCACGGTGCGTACCTTCTCATACACCAATCACACGCTGCTGCCCGAGGCGCTGGAAACCTGGCCGGTGAAGTTGTTTGAGGAAATGTTACCGCGCCATCTGCAGATTATTTATGAAATCAACCACCACTTCCTGAAAGATGTTATGCATCAATATCCCGGCAATTTCGATTTGCTGCGGCACATGTCGATTGTCGATGAGAATAATGGGAAGCGCATTCGCATGGGGCACCTGGCCGTAGTCGGCAGCCATAAAGTGAACGGTGTCGCGGCGCTACATACCCTCTTGATGAAGTCGTCCACCTTTGCCGACTTTGACCGCTTTTACCCCGGCAAGATCGTCAACAAAACCAACGGTATCACGCCACGGCGCTGGTTGCATCATGCCAACCCACTATTGTCCGATCTTATTACCTCGCGTATTGGCGACGCGTGGACAGCAAATCTTGATGAGCTGAAGAAGCTGGCTCCACTGGCCGATGATCCCGTTTTCAGAGATGAGTTTCGTGCTGTCAAGCGCGCCAATAAGGAGCGGGTTACCGGCTTGGTCAAGAAACACCTAGGCATAGACGTGAATCCTGATGCGATGTTTGATGTGCATATTAAACGCATTCATGAATATAAGCGCCAGTTGCTAAACGTGCTGCATATCATTACGGTGTACAACCGCATCCGGTTCAATACCGGCACGCATGTCGTGCCACGCCTGGTGATTTTTGCCGGCAAGGCGGCACCGGGTTATGCCATGGCCAAACTTATTATCAAACTCATCAATGACGTTGCCGACATCGTGAATAACGATCCGGCCATTGGCAGTCGCCTGAAGGTGTTGTTTGTTCCCAACTACAATGTCTCCACGGCGGAAGATCTCATCCCGGCCAGCGATCTCTCGCAACAGATATCCACAGCGGGCACAGAGGCTTCCGGCACAGGCAATATGAAACTCGCGCTTAACGGTGCCCTTACCATCGGCACGCTGGACGGAGCGAATGTTGAAATCCGCGAAGAGGTGGGTGAGGATAATATTTTCATCTTTGGGCTGACGGCCCAGCAGGCCGAGGAAGTGCGCAGAAATGGCTATAACCCGTGGGATTACTACCATGCAAACCACGAGTTGAAGCAAGTGCTCGACATGATCAGCTCGGGCTATTTCTCGCCCGACGAACCTGATCTGTTCAAGCCCATCATTGACGCTTTGACGCATGGTGGCGATCATTACCTGCTGCTTGCCGATTATGCTTCATATATATCTGCGCAAGAACGGGTTGCCGAGCTTTATGCCGATCCTCAGGAATGGACACGCAAGGCCATTCTCAACGTGGCGCACATGGGGAAATTCTCCAGTGACCGCACCATCCGTGAATACGCGGAGGAAATATGGGATGTCAAACCGGTAAAGATCACGCTGGAACAGCGGACGGAGAGTAAGAAGGTTAAGCAGAAATAATAACGGGCGGACATAAAGTCCGCCCGTTATTATTGGCAGCATAGTCTGTAGGCCGGGGTGTTGTTAACGCACCCTGACCTACAAAAACCGTCACCGCCTCATTGAATCAAAAAACTCTGAATTGGTCTTGGTCGCCTTGAGTTTGTCGAGCAAAAACTCCATCGCAGCCAGATCTTCCATGGGGTGCAACAGCTTGCGCAGAATCCACATCTTTTGCAACTCGTCCGGGTGCGTCAGCAGTTCTTCGCGGCGCGTGCCGGAGCGGTTGATGTTGATGGAGGGGTAAATGCGCCGCTCGGCGATCTTCCGGTCCAGGTGGACTTCCATGTTGCCGGTACCTTTGAACTCTTCGTAGATCACGTCGTCCATGCGCGAGCCGGTATCGATCAAGGCGGTGGCGATGATGGTCAGGCTGCCGCCTTCCTCAATGTTGCGTGCCGCGCCAAAGAAGCGCTTCGGGCGGTGCAGTGCGTTGGCATCGACACCACCGGTGAGCACTTTGCCCGACGAAGGGATTACAGTGTTGTAGGCGCGTGCCAGACGGGTAACGGAATCAAGCAGGATCACCACGTCGCGCTTGTGTTCGACCAGGCGCTTGGCTTTTTCAATCACCATTTCAGCGACCTGCACATGGCGGCTGGCAGGCTCATCAAAGGTGCTGGAGACTACCTCGCCACGTACCGAGCGCGCCATCTCTGTCACTTCTTCCGGGCGCTCGTCAATCAGCAGCACGATCAGGTAACATTCGGGGTGCTTGGCGGCGATGGACTGGGCGATATGTTGCAGCATCATGGTCTTACCGGCCTTGGGCGGCGATACGATCATGCCGCGCTGGCCTTTCCCGATGGGCGCTACCAGATCAATGACGCGTGCGGTCAGGTCTTCTGTGCTGCCATTGCCGATTTCCATGGTAAGCCGTTCGTTGGCGAACAGCGGCGTCAGGTTCTCGAACAGCACCTTGTTCTTAGCGTTCTCGGGTGCCTCGAAGTTGATCTCGCTTACCTTCAGCAGCGCGAAGTAACGCTCCCCTTCTTTTGGAGGGCGGATCTTGCCGGAAATGGTGTCGCCGGTGCGCAGATTGAAGCGCCGGATCTGGCTGGGCGAGACATAGATATCATCCGGGCCGGCCAGATAAGAGCTGTCCGCCGAGCGCAGGAAGCCGAAGCCATCCTGCAGGATCTCCAGAACGCCGTCGCCGGAGATGTCTTCGCCTTTGTGCGCATGGCCCTTGAGAATGGCGAAGATCACGTCTTGCTTGCGTGACCGGGCCATGCCCTCGATGCCCATGGATTGCGCGAGGTCGATCAATTCAGAGGGTGATTTTTGTTTAAGTTCAGTCAGGTTCATGATGGATGATCGTCAGGTTTTGGAATGGGTGTGCAGATGAAGTTAAAGAAACGAATGGCCCTGTATGTAGGGACGCCCGTATGTTTCTCGTGCCGCTGATGTGTTGCTGGGGGAGGTTCCGCTGTTGCCAGAAATACTGGCACTGCTCGAATAAATTATTTGCGATTTTTGTAAAGCTACCACTAAAATGGGGCCACGTCTAGCCCCCCGCGGATTAAATTGCGAGAGGCTATTGTAGGGCGCACGATACAGATTAAAGATTGCTATCAATAAACGCCGTCAATTGAGACTTGGATACGGCGCCCACCTTGGTGGCTTCAACATTGCCATTTTTAAACAGCATGAGGGTGGGGATGCCGCGTATGCCGTATTGAGACGGCGTCGCTGGATTTTCGTCAATGTTGAGCTTGGCGACCTTAACTCTGCCCGCATATTCTTCAGATATTTCGTCCAGAATCGGGGCGATCATCTTGCAGGGGCCGCACCATTCGGCCCAGAAATCGACCAGTACCGGCGTATCGCTTTTAAGCACCTCGTTGTCGAAGGTGGCGTCGGTGACATAAATGATGTTTTTGCTCACGTTAATGCGTCTCCGATTGATTGATGTGGGTTTGAGAGCCCTGTTTTTATTGTTATATGGCCTCTTACAGAGGTTTGATATTTATATTAAGGTTTATTTTCTCACATTCAAGCCTAATCTGCTGCATATTTCAAGTCCAATCGCCCGGCAATTCTGTTATTCTTTGATTTATGAACGATCATTTGTCAGATATCTCATTCTCCAGTTTTGATTTTCCCGATTCCTTGAGGCAAGGAATCGAAGACGCGGGGTTTTCCCGTTGTACGCCGATCCAGGCTGCAACCCTGCCGCTGGCGCTGTCGGGCAAGGATGTTGCGGGACAGGCGCAAACCGGCACCGGCAAAACAGCTGCTTTCCTGCTGGCGGTGATGAATCACCTGCTGACGGTGCCCGCCTCTCCAAAGCGGCGGCCCAACCAGCCGCGCGCCGTGATATTGGCGCCGACCCGCGAATTGGCGATCCAGATTCACAAAGACGCACTCCTTTTAGGCAGCCATGCCGGCCTCACTCTAGGATTGGTCTACGGAGGGACAGGCTACGAAGCGCAGCGCGCCATGTTCGATGATGGTGTGGACATCCTGATCGGCACGCCGGGCCGCATCATTGATTACTTCAGGCAGGGCGTGTTTGACTTGAAGGCTGTGCAGGTGGCGGTGCTGGATGAGGCTGACCGTATGCTTGACCTTGGTTTCATCAAGGATATCCGTTTCCTGCTGCGCCAGCTGCCCAAGCCCGACAAGCGTCTCAGCATGTTGTTTTCGGCGACCCTGTCGCTGCGCGTCACCGAGCTTGCCTACGAGCACATGAATAACCCCCAGCTCGTGAAAATCGAGAGCGATAAGGTGACGGCTGACAATGTCTCACAGATCATTTATCACACCGCTAGCGAAGAAAAAATACCTGCGCTGATCGGTCTGCTGAAACATATGGATCCCAAACGCACCATTGTTTTCGTCAACACCAAGCGCGCGGCCGACCAGGTGTGGGCTCATCTTGAAAGTAATGGCTTCAAAGCTGCCATATTGTCGGGCGATGTGCCGCAGAACAAGCGCATGTCGTTGCTGGAGCAATTCCAGCAAGGCGAGCTGCCCGTGCTGGTCGCCACCGATGTCGCGGCGCGCGGCCTGCATATTTCCGAAGTCAGTCATGTGTTCAACTTCGATCTCCCGCAGGATGCCGAGGATTATGTGCATCGCATTGGCCGCACTGCGCGTGCCGGTGCAAGCGGCGATGCGATCAGCTTTGCCTGTGAGGAATATGCCTTTTCGATTCCTGAGATCGAAGAATACATCGGCCACAAAATCCCGGTAGGCCGCCTCAGCGACGACGTGCTGGCTACGCCTGTGACGCCTGCCGTCGTGGCTGGGCGGCATAGCGGGGCGGGGGACCGCATGCGTAGTCGACCCACCCCCTCCGGCCAGAAGCGCCACGGGAGTTCGGCTTCAAGACCGGCGCACAGGCCGAGAAAAGCATAAGTTCAGGAAATCATTTTGTGAAATTAAGGAGCGAAACATGGCGCGCATGATCTTTCCCGACCAGACCGACACGCGGGATTTGTCCGTTATCCAAGCCAAGTTGACGACGATAGGCATCACACTGCGCCATTGGCCGGCGCCTGCTCAGTTACGCAGCCTGGAGTTGATGGGGAAGGCGGTGCTGGATGACACCGAAAAGCAGGAACTGCTCGCTGTCGTGGATGACCGCTTTGAGGAGCTAAAGCGCGAGGCGGGATATGTCACACGCGACATGATCGTGATTCATGAAAACATCCCCGGCCTTGCCGAAATGCTCGCCAAATTTGAAAAAATCCACTACCACACCGACGATGAGGTGCGGTACATCCTGGCAGGCAAGGGGTATTTCGGTTTTGTAGAGCCCGATGGCAAGCAGTTCATGCTTGAAGTGACTGCGGGTGATTATATTAATGTCCCCGCCAACACTGAGCACTGGTTCATTCTGGGTGATTCCAAACGCATCAAGGCGGTGCGTTACTTTATCGACACCAGCGGCTGGACACCCGTTTATACCGGGCGCCCTTTACAATTCACTGCCTGAGCGGCGAACCTTCCCAGGAGAGCGGCTTTGGCAATCACCCTAGACCAGCTTGCGCCACGCGCAGCCCTTGTCGAAATCGCGCGCGACTTTCATGCGCGCGGCTGGATGGCCGGCACGGCGGGTAACCTTAGCATCCGCGCGGACGACAGCAGCTTCTGGATCACCGCCAGTGGCCTACCCAAGGGACGCTTGGAAGAAACGGATTTTCTGCGGATGCGCATTCAGGATGGGGATGTTGTAGAGCGATTACACGCTAACGCCAAACCCTCTGCCGAGTGTTCCATCCATCAAGTGGTCTACCAACATTTTCCCGATGCGGGTGCTTGCCTGCATGTGCATTCCGTGGACGCTTGCCTGGCGTGCGAAGACATCCCTTCAGACGTACAGGAAATGCCATTACCGCCCTTGGAGATGGTGAAGGGCCTAGGGATATGGGAGCAGCTTCCCAGTGTCGCATTGCCGTTGTTCGACAATCTGCTCGATGTTGCGCGCATAGCGGTGGCTATTGACCAGCGCTTCCAGGTTACTGCACCGCGCATCCCCGCGCTGATGATACGCGGGCACGGCATCACCGTGTGGGGCGGCGATGCGCAGGAGGCCTACAACCGCGTAGAGATTGTTGAATTCATCATGAGTTATCTCGCGCGGCGCAGATAAACTTACGCGGTCTTGCGGCCTGATGAGCAGGGGGCCGTGGCGGGCACGCCCAACTTCGTCAGGATCATGTCCATCAGGCACCAGTTGGTGATGCCGCTCTGGAACAAATTCGCCCCGACAAATGCCGTGAACCATAGCCAGTTCACGTTATGAAATACCGGGCTGGCCTCAACACCCAATGCCAAGGACAGCAAGATAAAAAAACCGGCGATGATGCGGACAGTGCGATTGATAGTCATGGCGTGGCCCTTTAGTTTATTAGATAACGCTAATATACATGCGCGCGCAGTATATTTCAATCTGTGAAACGGCGATTGGACATTGTGCCCTTCACCGTAAAGGCATTGCGCTCTTTACGGGTGTGACAATGTCGCGGGTACCGGGTGGGTGTGGGTTTCGGGGTGCAGGGCTTACCCTGGCACTGAAAGTCGTGCAGCTTGCACCATGTCCCGATGAAAAAGGATGACGCTCCTTTTTCTATTTTAAAATTTTCCGAGGGGCGCTGAAAGTGTGTGGAGAAGAGGGCGATCATGACTGACTGGGGCCATTACGCGAAGGTTTTTACTGCCATCTTCGTCATTGTCAACCCGCTTGGCGCTGTCCCTTTATTTCTGAGTCTCACGGCTGACCGCTCTATCAGGGAACGCCATCGTATGCCACGCATCACGGCGCTATCGGTGGCCATCGTGTTGGCCGTGGCATGCCTGGCGGGCGACACGATTTTGGGTTTCTTCGGCATCAGCATCGCCTCGTTTCGCGTGGGCGGCGGCATTCTTATCCTGTTGATGGCCGTTGCCATGATGAATGCCTCCACCGTGGCCGCCAAACATACGCCAGAGGAGGCGGCAGAGGCGGCAGACAGGCAGAGCGCCGCGGTTGTCCCGCTGGCGATCCCGATACTCGCCGGCCCCGGCGCCATCAGTACCGTAATCATATATGCCCATCAGGAAGCAAACTGGCTGGGGGTGGCGTTGGTCATCGTGAGTTGCACGGTTGTCGCGCTCACAGTGTGGGCGGCCCTGCGCATGGCGCTCCCATTGAGCACGATGCTCGGACGAACCGGCATCAATATTGTCACGCGCCTTATGGGGCTGCTGCTTGCCGCTATATCAGTGGAGTTTATCGTGGACGGGTTACGTCAACTGCTTCCAGGGTTAAGTTAGCTGACGTACGCTGTGCGCACGTCAAAGGTAACGAATAGCTAATGACCAGGGTATTCCCCTCCCGTAAAAGCTAACCCTTGCACTCAACTATTCGCTACCGATTATTGTGACCGCCAGATCATATAAAAAGTTCTTTTTCTGCCCAGTAAGTTTTGCAGCCAGCAAGGCGGCCTGCTTTACCGGCAGTTCGCTTAGCAGGATGCGCAGTACTCGTTCCGCTTCGGCGCTGCCTTCCGTTTCGTCGCGTGGCGCGGCGCCATGGACAAGGACGACAAACTCGCCCTTTTGCTGATGAGCGTCGGCGCCCATCCAATCGCACAGCGCCCCCAGCGTATCGCCATGAATAGTCTCGAACATCTTGGTCAGTTCACGTGCCACCACCGCCCTCCGGTCCGCGCCGAACACCTGCGCCATGTCGTTCAGGGAGTCGAGGATGCGGTGGGATGACTCAAAAAACGCTATGGTACGAGTGTCATTGGCAAGTTCAGTCAGCCGGTGGCGGCGGGCCGCCGACTTGGCAGGTAAAAAGCCTTCAAAGATGAAGTGGTCTGTCGGTAGGCCAGAGGCCGATAGCGCGCTGATCAGGGCGCTGGGGCCGGGGATCGGTATGACACGTATCCCCTGTTCGCGTGCCGCGCGTACCAGATGATAGCCGGGGTCGCTAACCAGCGGTGTGCCTGCGTCGCTGATCAGTGCAATTGATTCGCCAGCCTGCAAGCGACCTACCAGTTCGGCACAACGCTCGCGCTCATTGTGTTCGTGGACGGCGATGCACGGTGTTTTGATGCCGAAATGTCGAAGTAGCGGCAGGCTGTGGCGGGTGTCCTCGGCGGCAATCACGTCGGCCGCTGACAGCGCCCCCACCGCGCGCGGTGACATGTCGCCAAGATTGCCGATAGGCGTCGCCACGACGTAAAGCACACCCTTATTGTTGTTTGACACTGCTTGAGATCCTCAAAAACCACCGGACATGGCATATAATCATGCCATGCAACCAAGTTTAGTCATAGCCAAATACATATCCTTCCTGCTGCTCGGTGCAACGCTGGTGTGTGCGGGGCGTGCCTTTGCCATCAATCCAGGTGACGTTGTTGCCGCAATACCGGAGCAGTCGCGCCTGGCCGAGCCGCCCGCCAATATCGCGTTGTTGTTGCCTTCCAGTGGCCCGTTTGCAAAAACAGCGGTTGCGCTGCGTGACGGCTTTTTCGCGGCCTATTATCAGCGTCTCAACAAGCTTTATCAGCCCACCATCCGGCTCTATGACGCAGGCACTCAGCCTGCTGCGGTGCTGGCGGCGTATCGGCAGGCATTGGCGGAAGGTGCGAATGTGGTGATTGGGCCGCTGGACAAGGACGGCGTGAAGGCGCTGGCGCGCAGTGCTGATTTGGCCGTACCCACGCTGACACTTAACTATGCCGAGGACGAAAATGCCAAGCCCGGCAATCTTTTCCAGTTCGGTCTGGCGCCGGAGGATGAGGCGCGCGCGGTGGCGGAGCGCGCGTGGCAGGATGGCCGCCGCCAAGCTGTCGCGTTAATCCCCGTGGGGGAGTGGGGCGCGCGGGTGTTTAACACGTTTAAAGCACGGTTTGAGGAGCTTGGCGGCAGCGTGGTTGCGCAACAGACATACGACCCGGCGGGTAGCGATTTCGCAACCCCTGTGCGCACGCTATTCAATATCAGCAGCAAGGAGCGCCGCCGCCGTCAGGATGTGGATGCCTTGTTCATGGTCGCCTTTCCACGTCAGGCGCGCCAGATCCGCCCCCAGCTGAACTTTAACTTTGCGGGCGATGTGCCGGTTTACGCCACCTCGCATGTTTACACAGGGCGGATTGATAAAAATGCCGATACCGATGTAAATGATGTGCTGTTTTGCGATATGCCCTGGGTGCTGGAGGAGGGGCAACAGGCCCTGTCGCGTATCATTTCTCAGCGCTGGCCTCAATCCGCAGACCAGTTCAAGCGTCTCTATGCATTGGGCGTGGACGCTTATAATCTCTTGCCTTACCTGAGCAGAATGCGTGCAGATCCCAGTGAACGTATGGCGGGAGAGACCGGCAACCTGAGTCTGGATAAAGGGCAGCGTATTCACCGGGCATTGGTGTGTGCACGTTTCGTGGATGGCGAGCCGCGTATCATCGCGCAGCCTTGAACGATATGATCCCGCCAAGCGGAAGGCCGCCGGTGCGCGGGGGCGAGGCGGAAGACCTGGCCTGCCGCTACCTGCTGGAGCGCGGCCTGCAACTGGTGGAGCGCAACTACCATTGTCCGTGCGGCGAAATTGATCTGGTCATGCGCCATGCGGGCAGCCTCGTGTTTGTCGAGGTCCGCTACCGGCGCAGTGCGCGCTTTGGCAGCGGCGCGGAGAGCATCGACCGGCGCAAGCAGGCCAAACTTACCGCCACTGCGTTACACTATCTGCAATCGCACAGGGCTGCGGCCAAGTGCCCGGCGCGTTTTGATGTAATCTCGATTTCGCCTGGCGCGCAGCATGACGAAGTGCTCTGGATACAAAATGCGTTTGGGGCATGATGCCATTAATAAAATAGGAGGTTGACGTGAATAGAAAACTGTCTTTACTGATGATCAATGGATTATTGACGGCTGCATTGTTGCAGGGCTGCGCCGGGGCGATTATTGCGGGTGGTGCAACCGGTGCCGCCGTGGCCAGCGACCGCCGCACGGTAGGGGAAGTAGTGGATGATCAGTCTATTGAATTCAAGGCGATGCGGGCGATATTCTCCGATTCGGAATTGTCGGACAAGGCGCGCATCAGCATCACCAGCTTTAACGGTGTAGTGCTGTTAACCGGACAGGCGCCCACCGAGGAACTCCGTACACGCGCTGCCGACAAGGTCAAAGGCATTACAAAAGTGAAACGGGTACATAGCGAAATTACCGTCGGCCAGCCCATCGCATTTCAGACCGCCAGCCGCGATTCCTGGATCACCACCAAGGTCAAAACCATGTTGCTGGGCGCAAAAGAAATCAGCGCCAATGATATCAAGGTGGTCACCGACAGCAGCGTTGTTTACCTGATGGGCGTAGTGACCCGCAAAGAAGCGGATATTGCCAGTGACATCGCCAGCCGCACCGACGGCGTGGAGCGCGTGGTCAGGATTTTTGAATATCTTGACTGAAGACTTAACAACAGAGAGCGCAGAGAACGCGGAGATTTTCCGACGTTATTCCCCTTAACTCCGATGTCTCTGCGATCTTCGCGTGCTCTGTGGTTAAAACGAAATCCTTTTGCGGTAGATATTAGAAGACCATGATACCGCCCGTCTTTCTGGAGCAGCTCACGGCCATTGCCGGAGCAGAAAATGTGCTGAGCGATGCCGCCGACTGCTGGCCGTATGGCTATGACAACAGCCGGCGCCATGCGTTACCCGATGCAGTGGTCTTCGCCACCACGCACGAACAAGTGCGTGACATTGTGCGACTGTGCAATCGCCATGATGTGCCGCTGGTGCCGCGCGGGCGGGGTACCGGCACCACTGGCGCCACCGTGCCATTGCGCGGTGGTCTCGTGATGGCGTTGGAGCGCATGGATCGTATTCTGCGCGTCGACCCGGACAACCGCGTCATGGTAGTGGAGCCGGGCGTCACCAATCAGCAGGTGCAAGACGCCGCCGCCACGCACGGCTTTTTCTGGCCGCCCGACCCCACCAGTGCCGCTTTCTGTACGGTGGGCGGTAATCTGGCCTATAACTCCGCCGGCCCGCGCGCCGTCAAATATGGTACGCCGCGTGAAAATACCCTGGGTTTGCACGCGGTCACCGGTGCGGGCGAGGAAATTCGCACGGGGGTCTACACCACCAAGGGCGTTGTCGGCTACGACCTCACGCGGCTGATCATTGGCTGCGAGGGCACGCTGGCGATCATTACCGAAGCGACGCTGAAACTCACCCCATTGCCGGAGACCAAGCGCACCCTGCGCGCCGTCTACAGCGACATGCGCGCCGCTGCCGCCGCCGTGTCACGCATCATGGCGCAACCCGTCACACCGTGCGCGCTGGAATTCATCGACGGCCGCGCAATCGAGATGATACGCAGCTATTCCAAGGCCGATCTGCCAACAGGGGCAGGGGCGTTGCTGATGATCGAAGTGGACGGTTCGCAGGCCGCGATGGATGATGCGGTTGCGGCAGTGAGCCGCGCGGCGCAAGGCGAAGGGCTGCTGGATCTATGGGCCGCCCGCACCCCTCAGGAAGTCAGCGATTTGTGGGCAACACGCAAGGCGCTGTCCCCCGCCTTGCGCACGATTGCGCCCAAAAAGATCAATGAAGATGTCGTGGTACCGGTATCGCGCATGGCCGAGCTTATCGACGGCCTGGACGTGCTGGCGCGAGAGCACAACATCACCATCGTCAATTTTGGGCACGCCGGCAATGGCAACATCCACGTCAATCTGCTTGTCGACCCCGATGACCCGGTACAGATGCATAATGCCGAACACTGTCTTGATAAGGTTTTCAGCCTCGTGCTGGCGCTGAATGGCACACTCTCCGGTGAACACGGCGTAGGCATCGAAAAGCGCGATTTCGTCAGCCGTGAGATTGACCCACCCACCCTGGCATTGATGAAACGCATCAAGGACCAGTTCGACCCCAAAGGGATACTTAACCCGGACAAAATGTTTCCGGCAGGCTGAGAGGCTGTGAAAAAATCCCCACCTGCTGCTTGAAACTCTCCGAAACGGGTGACGAGAACCCGGAGACTAAACAGATAGGATATCCAGTACTTCTATCAATGCTTGATCCACCCGTCTCATGAATTCTGGGGTGCATTGAAGCAATGGGCCTTGGATCAACTGTTTGTTATCAATGGCACGTAATTGGTCGAGCAGGAGATCTGATTCCTTGTCGAGATCAGATTGGGCGGTGATACGCAAACGCAGTGGTTCGGCATCTTCTATCAAGTGGGTAGTGAGCGGTACAACGAGGGTAGAAGGATGCTCCGCATCCAGTAAGGCTTGGCTTTGCACGATCAGCACAGGCCGGATTTTACCAGGCTCCGTGCCGCGGCCGGGATTGAGATTGGCGAGCCAGATGCTCCCGCGCTTACGCATTAGGAGCGTCTTCTATTATGCTAAATTCGGCGTTGACACGCATGCTTTCCACCCGCACGCGCTGGGAAGCTTTGATCATGCGGTCACGGCGCTGCTGGGAGGTGACCTCTGCATTCAATGTTTCAATTGCCCGGCGGATGTATTCGGCCCGCGGTATTTGCAATTCGTGGGCGTGTTTGTCAGCCTCATTGAGGAGATCATCTGGTAGGCGAACTGAGACTGTAGTCATATGTGTAATCCATATTGTATTTATAAATCAATATATGTAATTCACATCATGAAAGCAATTAAATTTTTAACTAATTGATTATGTATAATTTTTAATTAATTTCCATGACTCTTGAGAAAACAACAACTGTCTTTAAACCTAGAAACGGTAGTCGATCGCTTCTATTGAGTGACCAAGATAGTTGGCGTCCAGTGCGCCCCGGATTACGTTTCACTTCATCCGGGCTACTTGCTTTCCCGGCTATCCGTGGTGATGGCATGGGTGGCGTTGCCGGCAGGAAAAGCCATCGCCAAGCCCGTTTCATCATTCGCCTTATTTTGCTCCTTATGTTGTCGAATGCCGCCTGCAACGCGGCAGACCCGCCACTAGACAGAATCAAACTGCCCCCCGGATTCAAAATCGGCATCTATGCCCAGAATGTAGACGGGGCGCGCTCGATGGCACTCAGCCCCAACGGAACGCTGTTCGTCGGCACACGCAGCGCGGGCAAAGTCTATGCAATTCTCGACCGCAACAAGGACAACAAGGCCGACGAGATCATCACTCTCGCCAGTGGTCTCAACTCACCCAATGGTGTGGCATTCCGCGACGGTGCGTTGTATGTCGCCGAAATCAACCGCGTGCTGCGTTTCGATAACATCGAGACTCGCCTCAAAAACCCACCCGTCCCCGTTGTGGTCAGCGACAGCTTTCCGACGGAACAGCATCACGGCTGGAAATTCATCCGCTTTGGCCCGGATGGCAAGCTCTACGTGCCGGTCGGGGCACCTTGCAATATCTGCGACGAACCGGGGTATGCAGAAATCACGCGCATGGATGCGGATGGCAAGAATCAGGAAACCTATGCCCGCGGCGTGCGCAATACTGTGGGCTTTGACTGGCACCCGACAACCAAGGAGCTGTGGTTCACCGACAATGGCCGCGACTGGCTGGGCGATAATCAGCCGCCCGATGAGCTGAATCATGCGCCGCGCAAGGACATGCACTTCGGCTATCCCTACTGCCATGGCAAGGATATCGCCGATCCCGAATTCGGCAAAGCACGCAAGTGCGACGAGTTCACCCCGCCCGCCATGTCGCTCGGCCCCCATGCCGCCACCCTCGGCATGCGTTTTTACACCGGCACGATGTTCCCCGAAAAATACCGCAACCAGATCTTTATCGCTGAACATGGCTCATGGAACCGCAGCATCAAGATCGGCTACCGCGTCACCATGGTGTACCTCGAAGGCAGCCGAGCCGTGAAATACCAGCCCTTCGCCGAAGGCTGGCTGCAAGGCAACAGCGCCTGGGGCCGGCCGGTGGATGTGCAGGTCATGCCCGATGGGGCGCTGCTGGTATCGGATGATGCCGCCGATGCGATTTACCGCATCGGCTACTCGCCTTGACCGTAAAGGCAGAATCACTTGCACAAATACTTCTGAGTGAGAAATCCGTGATTTCCGACAGTCATCCTCAATAGGGAATATGCGGTAATACCGTGTGCTTTCCACAGCATTTGGACGCCCGCTATTGCCGAATAGTCCAATCTAAGAGAAAATAACATTCTTTGGGTCCTGAAAAGATCGGGTCAACTTTAGATTTAGCGTTGTTTTTTAAAGAGTTAGAGGAAAAATGCATGTCTGCTTCCCGTAAAGATTTAGCCAATGCCATTCGCGCGCTTGCGATGGACGCCGTACAGAAGGCCAACTCTGGGCACCCCGGCGCGCCCATGGGCATGGCGGAAATCGCGGAAGTTTTGTGGAACCACCATTTGCGCCATAACCCGGCCAACCCCAAATGGCCAGACCGCGACCGCTTCGTGCTCTCGAATGGCCATGGCTCGATGCTGTTGTATGCACTGTTGCACCTCACCGGCTATGACCTGCCGATGGAAGAGATCAAGCGCTTCCGCCAGTTGCACTCCAAGACCCCTGGGCATCCTGAATACGGTTACGCGCCTGGTATCGAGACCACCACCGGCCCGTTGGGCCAGGGCATCACCAATGCCGTCGGCATGGCGATTGCCGAAAAGGTGCTGGCTGCCGAGTTTAACAAGCCCGGCCATGAAATCGTCAACCACCACACCTATGTGTTTCTGGGTGACGGCTGCTTGATGGAGGGTATTTCCCACGAGGCCTGTTCGCTGGCCGGCACGCTGGGTCTGGGCAAGCTGATTGCCTTCTACGACGACAACGGCATTTCCATCGACGGTCATGTCGAAGGCTGGTTTACCGATGACACCCCCAAGCGCTTCGAGGCCTACGGCTGGCACGTGATCCCGAACGTTGACGGCCATAATACAGCGGCGATTGAGGCGGCGATTGAGGCCGCCAAGGCCAATACCGACAAGCCCACGATGATCTGCTGCAAAACGGTGATCGGCATGGGCTCACCCAACAAGTCAGGCAGCCATGATTGCCATGGCGCCGCGCTGGGCGACGCGGAAGTGGCCGCAACTCGCGCCAACATCGGCTGGAACTATCCTCCCTTCGAGATCCCCAAGCATGTTTACGAGGGTTGGGATGCTCGCACCAAAGGTGAAGGCCTTGAGAAGCTGTGGAGCAACAAGCTTGCCGAATATGCTGCGATCTATCCCGCCGAGGCTGCCGAGTTCACGCGCCGCATGAGCGGCGAGCTGCCTGCGAATTGGAGTGAGCACGTTGATGCTTTCATAGCCAATGTCAACACCAAAGGCGAGACTATCGCTACACGCAAGGCCTCGCAAAACAGCATCGAAGGCCTCGCGCCCGCGCTGCCAGAACTGCTCGGCGGTTCCGCGGATCTGGCCAGCTCCAACCTGACACTGTGGTCTGGTTCGCGCGGCGTATCCAAAAAGGATGGCGGCAACTACATCTACTACGGCGTGCGCGAGTTCGGCATGGCCGCCGCCATGAATGGCATGGCGTTGCACGGTGGCGTGATTCCTTACGGCGCGACCTTCCTGATGTTCTCCGAATATGCCCGCAATGCCCTGCGCATGGCGGCGTTGATGAAGATTCGTTCAATCTTTGTGTTCACCCATGACTCCATTGGCCTGGGCGAAGACGGCCCGACCCACCAGCCTGTTGAACAGACTGCCACGTTGCGTCTCATCCCCAATATGGATGTGTGGCGCCCCTGCGATACACTGGAGTCCGCTGTTTCCTGGGCGCGCGCCATTGAGCGCAAGGATGGCCCGAGCAGCCTGATCTTCAGCCGCCAGAATCTGCCTTTCCAGAAGCGCGATGCGGCTACCATTGCCAACGTCAGCAAGGGCGGTTATGTTCTCTCCGAGGCCGCAGGCGGCAAGCCTAAGGTTGTGCTGATTGCCACCGGCTCTGAAGTGGCCCTGGCGACAGGTGCGCAACAAGTCTTGGCGGAGCAAGGCATCGCCGCGCGCGTGGTGTCCATGCCTTCCACCAACGTCTTTGACCGTCAGGACCAGGCCTATAAAGACAGCGTACTGCCCAAGGGTATAGTGCGTGTGGCCGTGGAAGCCGGTGTGACCGAGTGCTGGCATAAATATGTCGGCCTTGAGGGCGCAGTGGTCGGTATCGACACTTTCGGCGAATCAGCCCCGGCGGGCGATCTGTTCAAGGAGTTCGGCTTCACCGTGGACAATGTCGTAAAGACTGTCCTGGGCGTTCTCTGACAAATTAAAAATGTAGGGTGTGCCGTGCGCACCGAGCGATATTGCTGAATGATGTCGTGGCGCGTGAGTCGCACCCTGCGTTCTGAAATCAAGAATTATCAGCTTGGGTTGGCCGCTGGAATTGGCTGACCCGGCGAGAAAGATTTTTTTATTTATTAATCGTTGGAGTTAAACCTATGGCTATCAAAATCGGCATCAACGGCTTTGGCCGTATTGGACGTATGGTGTTCCGCGCGGTCACGCAGGAATCCGAATTTAAAGATATCGAGATCGTCGGCATCAACGACCTGCTCGAGCCGGACTACCTGGCCTATATGCTGCAATATGATTCGGTGCATGGCCGTTTCAAGGGCGACATTTCCGTGGACAACAACACCCTGATCGTGAACGGCAAGAAGATCCGTCTTACCGCCGTCAAGGATCCCTCCGAGCTGAAGTGGAACGAAATCGGCGCCGACATCGTCATCGAATCCACCGGCCTGTTCCTGACCAAGGAAACCTGCCAGAAACATGTCGATGCGGGTGCCAAGAAAGTGGTGCAGAGCGCGCCTTCCAAGGATGACACCCCGATGTTCGTCTATGGTGTCAACCACAAGACCTACACCGGTCAAGCGATCGTCTCGGCGGCTTCCTGCACCACCAACTGCCTGGCGCCGGTGGCCAAGGTGCTGAACGACAATTTCGGCATCAAGCGTGGTCTGATGTCCACCGTACATGCCGCGACCGCCACCCAGAAGACTGTCGACGGTCCTTCCACGAAGGATTGGCGCGGTGGCCGTGGTATCCTGGAAAACATCATTCCGTCCTCGACCGGCGCCGCCAAGGCTGTGGGCGTGGTCTTGCCGGAATTGAAGGGCAAGCTGACCGGCATGGCGTTCCGCGTGCCGACTTCTGATGTTTCGGTGGTCGACCTGACCGTTGAGCTGAACAAAGAGGCGACCTACGCCGACATCTGCGCTGCGATGAAGGCTGCCTCTACAGGTGAGCTGAAGGGTGTCCTGGGCTACACTGATGAGAAAGTGGTGTCTACGGACTTCCGTGGCGTCAGCGCTCCCTCCATCTTTGATGCCGAGGCCGGTATCGCCCTGGATAGCACTTTCGTCAAGGTGGTCTCCTGGTACGATAACGAGTACGGCTACACCTGCAACATGATGCGCATGGTGCAGCACGTCGCCAAGTAAAAAATGTTGGGCGGGTTGGCGTATTTTGCCTAACCCGCCCTGTTTTTTACTAAAGAGCTATCAGCCAAGGCGCCTGCCTTCGCTGATGACTTTTAACTTCAGCCAGGAGTAAACCATGCCTGTTATCAAAATGTCCGATCTCGACCTCGCTGGAAAGCGGGTGTTGATCCGTGAAGATCTCAATGTGCCGCTCAAAAATGGTAAGGTGTCCGATGACACCCGCATTCGCGCCTCCCTGCCGACCATCCAGTTGGCGGTAAAGGCGGGCGCCAAGGTGATGGTCATGTCGCATCTGGGCCGCCCTGAAGAAGGCGTTTACAGCGAAGAGAACTCCATGAAGCCCGTCGCGGAGCATCTGTCCGGCCTGCTCGGCAAGCCGGTAAGGGTCGTCAAGGACTATCTTGGCGGCGTCGATGTCGTCCCCGGCGAGGTGGTGGTCTTCGAGAATGTGCGCTTCAACAAGGGCGAGAAGAAGAACTCTGATGACCTTTCCAGACAATATGCCGCGCTGTGCGACATCTATGTGATGGATGCCTTCGGTACCGCGCACCGCGCCGAGGCATCCACCCACGGCGTTGCCAAATTCGCCCCCACAGCCTGCGCCGGTCCGCTGCTGGCCGCCGAGCTGGAAGCGTTGGGCAAAGCGCTGGACAAGCCCGCGCGCCCCATGGTCGCCATTGTTGGCGGCTCGAAAGTGTCGACCAAGCTTACTGTGCTTAAATCATTGTCGAAAATCGTGGATCAACTGATTGTTGGCGGCGGTATCGCCAATACCTTTATCCTGGCGGAAGGCAATAAAGTGGGTAAATCGCTGGCGGAAGCCGATTTGGTGCAGGAAGCCAAAGACATCATTGCCGAGGCCCGCGCCAAAGGCGGTGATGTGCCTGTTCCGGTGGATGTGGTGTGCGGCAAGGAGTTCTCCGAGTCCGCCGTTGCCACATTGAAGGATGTTAAAGACGTGGCCGATGATGACATGATTTTCGACTTCGGCCCCAAGTCCAGCAAACAATTGGAAGAAATCATCGCCAATGCCGGCACCATTGTATGGAACGGCCCGATTGGCGTTTTTGAATTTGATCAGTTCGGCAACGGTACCAAGGCGCTGTCGCTGGCTATCGCCAATTCCAAGGCCTTCTCCATCGCAGGCGGTGGGGACACGTTGGCAGCGGTGGCCAAGTATAATATTGCTGATAAGATTTCCTATATCTCCACCGGTGGTGGCGCCTTCCTTGAGTTTTTGGAAGGAAAGAAGCTGCCTGCTGTGGCGATTTTAGAAGAACGTGCTGCGAAGAAGTGAAAATGTCGCGCAGAGCCGCAAAGAGTTGATGCACAAAAAACCACTGTGACAGGCAAGTGGAACATATAGCAAAGATATCGCATTAAACTGCGCGGTTTTGCGTGAATAATCTGGATTATGCTACGGAGTTATTGATTTGCTAAGACGAACCAAGATTGTTGCAACACTCGGGCCCGCCACCGATGATCCAAAAGTGCTGGATGGCGTTATCGAGGCGGGTGTCGATGTGGTGCGCCTTAATTTTTCTCACGGTTCCTCCGAGGATCACAAGCGGCGCGCCGAGGCAGTGCGCAACCGAGCGGTTGCTTATGGTCGTCAGGTGGGCGTGCTGGTGGACTTGCAGGGTCCCAAGATCAGGATTGACCGTTTCCGTGATGGCAAGATTATTCTCGTTGAGGGCGCGCGGTTTGTCCTGGATGCAAGCTGCGGTGTCAACGACGGCGATCAGGAACGGGTCGGGCTTACCTACAAAGATTTGCCTAATGATGTGAATCGCGGCGATACCCTGTTGCTTGACGACGGTCGTATCGTGCTTTGGGTGGAACAGGTCACAGGTAAGCAAATTATTTGCCAGGTGGTCGTGGGCGGCGCGCTCTCCAATAACAAAGGAATCAACCGCCAGGGCGGTGGTTTGTCCGCAGCGGCCATCACTGATAAAGACCGCGCTGACATCATAACCGCGGCGGAAATCCAGGCGGATTATGTGGCGGTATCCTTTCCGCGCAGCGCGGCTGATGTTAATTATGCCCGCAGCCTGCTGCGCGCCGCTGGTGGCCATGGCAGCATTGTGGCGAAAATTGAGCGCGCCGAGGCCATTGAAGATCTTGAAGAAATCATTGCCGCCACCGATGCGGTGATGGTTGCGCGCGGTGATCTGGGTGTCGAAATTGGCGATGCCGAGTTGCCCGCCGTGCAAAAGCGCATCATCAAGCTGGCTCGCTCCATGAATCGGGTGGTGATCACCGCTACCCAGATGATGGAGTCGATGATTGAAAACCCGATCCCGACCCGCGCCGAAGTTTTCGACGTGGCTAATGCGGTGCTGGATGGCACGGATGCGGTGATGCTCTCGGCGGAGACCGCGAGCGGCAAATACCCCGCCAAAGCGGTGGCCGCGATGCACCGCATCTGTTTCGAGGCGGAAAAACAGCCCTTGGCGACGACTTCCGACCACCGCCTCAATACCCACTTCGGGCGCATTGACGAGGCTATCGCAATGGCGTGCATGTATACTGCGAATCACCTTGGTGTGAAGGCGATCGCGGCGTTGACCGAATCCGGCTCCACGCCTTTGTGGATGTCACGCATCAGCTCCGGCATCCCGATCTATGCCCTGACGCCGCACGTGGCGACGCGTAGAAAAGTGACCCTGTACCGTGGCGTGTATCCCCTCAGCTTTGATGTCAACTCCACCGATCATCCATTGGTGAACAAGGAGGCCATAGATGAGCTGGTGCGGCGTGGCGCGGTGCGTGATGGTGATCTTGTAATTATCACCAAGGGCGATTTGACCGGAGTAGAGGGCGGAACCAACGCCATGAAAATTGTGCGGGTGGGCGATCTTGTTGCTCCCCAAAGTTGACGGATGCGCTCAACTGGTGAATCATTAACAAAGAATTTTTAACCTTCGATAAATCCTAGAGGAGAATACAATGGCTTTAATATCACTGCGCCAGCTTCTGGACCATGCCGCTGAACACGGCTACGGCGTGCCCGCATTTAATGTGAACAATATGGAGCAGATGCACTCCATCATGCAGGCGGCCGACGAAACCGACAGCCCGGTGATCGTGCAGGCTTCTGCAGGTGCCCGTTCCTACGCCGGCGAACCCTTCCTGCGCCACCTGATGTTCGCTGCGGTGGAAATGTACCCCCATATCCCCATTGTTGTGCACCAGGATCATGGCGCTTCCCCCTCCGTGTGCATGCGCTCCATCCAGAGCGGGTTCACCTCGGTGATGATGGACGGCTCCTTGATGGAAGATGCCAAGACCCCGGCCAGCTATGACTACAATGTTGAAGTGACACGCAAAGTGGTCGAGATGGCCCATGCTTGCGGTGTTTCCGTGGAAGGCGAGCTGGGTTGCTTGGGTTCCCTGGAAACCGGCATGGCCGGTGAGGAAGATGGCAGTGGCGCGGAAGGCGTGCTGGATCACTCCATGCTGTTGACAGACCCCGAAGAAGCGGCTCAATTCGTTAAGGCCAGCAAGGTGGATGCACTGGCCATCGCCATCGGTACCAGCCACGGCGCGTACAAGTTTACCCGCCCACCTACCGGCGACATCCTGGCTATCGGCCGCATCAAAGAGATTCATGCCCGCCTCCCCGACACCCATCTGGTGATGCACGGCTCATCCTCCGTACCCCAGGAATGGCTGAAAATCATTGACCAGTTTGGCGGTGACATTGGCGAAACCTACGGTGTGCCGCTGGAAGAGATCCAGGAAGGCATCAAGCACGGCGTGCGCAAGGTTAATATCGACACCGACCTGCGTTTGGCCGCCACCGGCGCGATGCGCAAGGCTATGGGCGAGAACCCCAAGGAGTTCGACCCACGCAAGTTCTTCAAAGCCGCCACCAAGGCAATGAAGGATATCTGCACGATTCGTTATGAAGCCTTCGGCGCCGCCGGTAATGCCTCCAAGCTCAAGGCGATCAATCTGGAAGAAATGTACAAGCGCTACGCCAACGGCTCGCTTGATCCTCGCGTGAAATAAGCCACGCGCCTAACCTGCCCCTTACCCAGTTAATGGAAAGGGGCAGGAATCGGCATTTTTGTCGTGCCAGCATCTTGTTATTTTTCACAAGATCGGTATCATGCACCACCTTATGTATCACTCCTGAACGGGCCGTTAGCTCAGTCGGTAGAGCAGCGGACTTTTAATCCGTTGGTCCTGCGTTCGAATCGCAGACGGCCCACCAATTTTAAGCAAGGCCTTGGATCGATGGTCCGGGGCCTTTTTTGCGTATAGGCCACCCTGGCCAAGTTTGCCCGCCTCTCAGTGGGATGGCGATTCATGGAATGCCGTCTTATATCGCTTCACCCCTATGTCTTGAAACCTCCGAGTTTCTCAGGGGGCACTTTATATTGTTTTGCTTTGGAGCAGGCGAGTTGCGTAAAATAGGACTATTGTATCTAGTGACAGAGTGGGGCAGTTAAATAGTGCAGAGATCACAGCAGGATGTGCGGCAAGCAGGCGGTGCTGAGAAGGACGCTCTGGATATAAAGGGCTCGGTGTTCACCTTGTCCGTATTGTGTTTGAAAAGTAATGATATAGACGCCATGGCGCGGGCCTTGGGAGCGCGCCTGGCGCAGGCGCCGCGATTCTTCCAGAATGCACCGGTGGTGATCGACGTCAAAGCGGTGCGCGATACTGGGTTGGATTTTCACGCGTTAGTCCGTTTGCTGCGTGACAATCAGTTGGTGCCAGTGGGTGTGCGTCACGCCACGCCGGAACAGCTGGAAGTGGCGATTTCTGCCGGGCTGGCGGTCATGCAAGGCGGTTCCAAACCGGAGTCTGTGGATGCGGCATCGGTTAGCCATTCCCCCCAGCCACAACCATCCATTCAGCAGGCACCCGTGCCAGAGGTCGCTGTAGCCAAACCTGTTGCCCATTCCCCCCAGGCTGTAGCGGCGAGAATCGTGCGTCAGCCGGTACGTTCGGGGCAGCAGATTTACGCGCGCGGTGGCGATCTGGTACTGCTCGCGCCGGTCAATGCCGGGGCGGAGGTGTTGGCTGATGGCAATATTCATGTGTACGCGCCGCTACGAGGCCGTGCCCTGGCGGGCGTGAATGGCGACACAAATGCGCGTGTGTTTACGCAGTCGTTGGAGGCGGAATTGGTGTCTGTGGCGGGTCATTACCGCATTTTTGAACAGCAGCCTGCCGCCGATGTGTTCGGCAAGCCCGTCCAGGTGTATCTGGATGGTGAGCGGCTAATCATCGCACCTTTAATTTAAGTCGTTCAAGGAGACAACATTGGCAAAGATTATCGTCGTTACATCCGGTAAGGGTGGCGTGGGCAAAACCACCACCAGTTCCAGCTTCGCCAGCGGCTTGGCGTTGCGCGGCCACAAGACGGCTGTCATTGACTTTGATGTGGGGTTGCGTAATCTTGATTTGATCATGGGCTGCGAGCGCCGCGTGGTGTATGACTTTGTTAATGTCATTAACGGCGAGGCCACATTAAAGCAGGCAATGATCAAGGACAAGAATTGCGACAACCTGTTCGTGCTTCCCGCCTCCCAGACACGGGACAAGGATGCGCTCACCAAGGAAGGGGTCGGCAAGATTCTGGATGAGCTGCGTGAAAGTTATGATTACATTGTTTGTGACTCCCCGGCGGGCATCGAAAAGGGTGCGCTGATGGCGCTGTACTTTGCCGACGAGGCCCTTATCGTGACTAATCCCGAGGTGTCATCGGTGCGCGACTCCGACCGCATCCTGGGCATCCTGGCCGCCAAATCCAGACGCGCCGAAGAAGGGCAGGAGCCGATCAAAGAGCATTTGCTGATTACCCGCTATTCCGCCAAGCGCGCGGATGCGGGTGAAATGTTGAGCGTGAGCGATGTGCAGGAGATCCTGAGCATTCCCTTGCTTGGCGTTATTCCCGAGGCTGAGGCCGTGCTGCAATCCTCCAATGCCGGTGTTCCGGTGATCCACGATGCGGAAAGCACCGCGGGCCAAGCCTACCGCGATGTAGTAGCGCGCTTTTTGGGTGAAGACCTGCCGATGCGTTTTCTGCAGGCCGAGAGAAAAGGCTTTTTCCACCGCTTGTTTGGAGCCTAGGCCATGTCATTCCTCGATTATCTGCTGGGAACACGCAAAAAAACGGCGCACGTGGCCAAGGATCGCTTGCAAATAATCCTCGCCCGCGAACGCGTCGACCGCAAAGGCCCCGACTTCCTGCCCGAGTTGCGCCAGGAGTTGCTCCAGGTGATTTCAAAGTATGTCCAGATTGACCTGGATCAGGTGAAGGTCAACCTGGAACACGATGGCAACTTCGAGGTGCTGGAGTTGAACGTGGTGTTGCCCGATTCGGTTCATGGCATAAGGAAGGCGACGCAGTAGGGGAGCGCTTACACAGGCTGCCAAGCTGGTTAGAGTCTAATGCATAGTAGCCTGCGCACGTGTGTCGAACGCATGACGGTGGGGCCTTGGCCCCGCCATTGGCCCATTAGCAAATCAAATTCCCTGGGGTAAAGCCCCAATGCCGTTGACTTAAGCCTTCCCCATCCGTTTTTGCTTGGCGTTGCGCCATTTATTCTGAGGTGTTTTTGACACGCGCGGCTGCCCAGGTTTCGAGGTCTTGGGTTGGTAATAACGGTGTCGAGCGAACGATGCGGCGAGTCGCTCCAGCAACGCTATGGCGCTATGCCGGCATGCGGTGGTGAGAACATAGAGTTTCTGCGCGAAGGCGGCGACAGCGTTTTTAGACTGTGCGAAGACAATGCATTTATTGGTGACGCGCGGCGGGGCGGCGATGGCCTTGAGCGTTTGCGCCATCACCATCGTAATGGCGGCGGCGAACAGCTCTTGCTTGACGCCGTTAACACTGCGCGAGTGAAAACATTCGATTTTGCAATCGCGCTTTTCGGCGCGGTAGTGATCTTCGATCTTCCAGCGGCGCAGGTAGAGTTTGACGATGGATTGGCGCGAAAACGTTTTTGGGTCGATGAGATTGGTCAGCAAGACCGAGAGATTGCCGTCGGGCGAGCGCAGCCGGATCGCGCGCACGCGCAAGGTGGGAGTCAACTCGAGCATCGCCGATGACTTCCCGCCGCGGATGAACGCCTCAACAGCCGAGAAAGAATTTTTGGCGGGGCAGCGAAACAAAAAATAGCCGTCATAGGATTGCTGGCACTTCAGCAGCATGTCGTAACTGGGGTAACCCTGGTCGAAGACGAGCACCCCGCCGGGCGGTATGTGCGGCAGCAGCGCTTGTGCTTGAATACGCTCATCGGCGTCGGCAATGGACACCACCGCGCGTGCGACCGGCAGCTGCCGAAACACATCATACGCGGTGGACACCAACGCCATCGGATAGTGGCCGCGCCCTGGATTGTCGGGATGCAGGCCGCTATCAGGGTCAAAATGCGCACGAATAGCTACACTCGCGGGCAGCTGATATTTGGAGCCGTCAATGGCGTACACGCTCATGCCTTTCCATTGGTAACAGTCTGCGGCGGGGAACAATGTTTGCGCCAACGCGGCGGTTTGCTTGAGCAAGGTGTCGAATACGCACCACGAAAGCTTAGCGCGGGCCTTGGTCAACGCCGAGGCATGAACGGCGTCCGCCCGTGGCCATGCACCTTGATCGCAGGCGCGCTCCGCGAACTGTTCAAATAGCATCGCCATGCCCTGCTCAGCGCCCGAGGCGGCCAGCGACAAGACAAACGACATCAGCTTGGGCAAGGGCAGTTTGCGATCGCGAATAAAATGCTGGGAATGGTGGTCGGGATGATCGGGAAGGAGACGAGGGATAAGAGCAGAAAATTGTTTCCAGAATGCGTCGAGTTGGCATGGTTTTTCAAGGCAATGTGTGTGCCATGATGGACTCCTTTGCGTTGGTCTTTGTAGCTGAATTGATAGCCTTTTTCATCGGTTTATTCTAACAGCCACGTCACTTGACGGCTATGAAAAAAATGGCTTGCGATGCTTAAGTCAACGGCATTGGGGTAAAGCCCCCCCGGCTCCAGCCTTTTCCCCCGGACGTTCAACGCAAAGCAGAAATGCCCTGCATTGCATGACGTTTTTCAGATGTTCCCTAAATATCAAATGCACCATTTGCCATGGCAGGTGCGAAAACATCTTGCCTGCTATTGCGTAGTTAATACTCCCTCTATATAATCGGTAATGATTCTCATTTAGATATATTTCGGTGCTGGGCCGTTAGAGGCCGCACCTTGTAGCCAGCCAGAGGCGTCTGCCTCGTTAGCCAGCCAATGATGTTTCGACCGGAATTGCCCTGACAGCCGCATCCAGCGGCTTACAGGTCAACGGTCACGACTTTTTGGACGATTGGCGATGACAATGGCAGACGCTGCTACGGAACCTTTTGATCTTCGGCAGCGCAATCACCTCGGGCACCGCACTGGTGGCGCTGGCGGTTCTTGCACATCCTGCGACGTGCATGGAAGCGCTAGTGTCGCGGGAGACAGGGATGCCGAGAGCGACCGCTCACCGCACTTGGACATCCTCGGCAACGGCGCCCTGCGTTGCCCTACCTCCGATGCACAGGGAGGTGCGAGTGCCGCAGGCGCAGGATGTGCAGGAGTGGCCTGCATCCATGCAGTCGTGCCCGGCGCGCGCCTGCGATTCGTGTCCGCACTCGCTGTTGTGGGCTTGCATATGGTAGCTGGCTATGCGTTGCTACGAATCGAAGCGGTCCGTCAGGTCGTACAAGAAGCAGCGCCGCTCTTCGTGGAGTTCGTCCGCCCTGCCGCTGCGCCGTCTGCGTCACCAGCATTGGTACCCAAGGTGGTTGTGCCGCCTAAACCTAAGGCGCCGCTGCCCCTTATCGCTACCCCGACCCCTGGCTTGACGCCAGCGACCTTCGACGCGCCTCCGCTAGCTCCTGCATCGGTCTCTCCCGCTCTGGAAGCGCCCGTTGCCTCTGTTGCTGCAATTATAATTCCACCTGCGCCACTGGCACCGCCTACTCCGCAACCCAAGCTGGTCTCGGGCGTGGAGTATGTGCGGCCGCCTCAGCCCGGGTATCCGATGATCTCGCGCCGTATGAATGAAGAAGGCAAGGTCATCGTGCGCGTGTTGATCAACCCCCAAGGCAGGCCTGAGCAGGCGCTGGCTCACCTTTCGTCGGGTTCCTCGCGATTGGACCAGGCGGCCATCAACGCGGTGCTCGCCGCCCTCTTCAAACCCTATACCGAAAATGGCATTGCGCTGCATGCATATGCCCTCATCCCAATCATGTTTGAACTCAGAAGTGTCCGGTAATTTAATTGAATAGATTCAATTGGTTATTGTCTTTCTGCATGCTCATTTGCGTCTCCGCATTTTTAAGTAATTGATCGAGTGGCGTTTTCTCGAAAAGAGTCAGGCTCAAAATCTGTAGGATTGTGTAAAGCGAAGCCTCGGTATTGAGCCGCTTTTTCACGATGGCGACCACGACGTAAACCGCGATGGCGATCCATATTTGCGTCTTGACTGCATTCTCGGTGGTGCCATAGAACCGCTTGATTCGAAGATGCTGTTTGATCCACTTGAAGAATAGCTCGACCTGCCAGCGGCAACGATAAAGCTGAGCGATGGTCAGCGCAGGCAGGTCGAAGTTGTTGGTCAGAAAGACCAGAAACCTGTCGTGTTCGGCATCGTAGAACTTGATGCGTCGCAGGTGCTGCGGGTAATCCTTGCTGGCCTTGCGAGCAGTCAATGCAATGGTCTGGTCGCAGCGCAGTCCAGTGGACTTGTCCACGGTGCGAGAGTAGACGCGACGAAAGAGCAGATTGGATTTGCCACGGATGACAAAGAACGCCTGTGCTTGATGCAGGGTGAACCAGCGAGCGAAGTCGGTGAAGCCACGATCCATGATGTAAAAGCTGCCGGCTTCGGGTATCAGGATATCGAGCACATTGACCTCGTGCATCTTGCCATCGCTGATGTGGATGAAGGTTGGAATGTTGCCGCGCAGGTCGAGCAGCGTATGCATCTTGACGGCAGCTTTGGTGGAGCGGAAGCGTGCCCACGGAAAGACGCTCAAGCACAGGTCGATGGTCGTGGTATCGAGTGCGTAGACCGTCTGTTCCAGTTCGACCGCAAAGCTGTCGCTGGCGTAAAGCTTTCTGGCGGTCTGGATTAAGCTCATCGCGAAATCCGCGTAGATGCGACAGTCGCGTTGCTCGTTGGCATCGGCCAGCGTGCTCTTGGCGATGTTGCCTCGTATGCCCAAGTGATAGAGCTTGGCTTGGTGGGCGCGCAGACAGGTTTCGATGTCGCGCAGGCTTTCGCGGTAAGTCAGCTGCGCGAACGCCATGCAGAGAAATTGATCGAGATGCGAAAAAGTCTTGGTGGGATATTTGGAAGGGTAGCGCTGCACGCAGCGACGGAATGTGTGAAGGGGCAAATGCTCCATGAGTTGTGCGAACACCAACTGGCCTGAATACATGACGGAAACTCCTGGGGGGAAAGCCCCAGTTTCCCAAAAAATTCACGTTCAAGTCGGTGACACCCCTAAACACACACTTTCCTATTCAACATCATCATGTTATATAGCCGTCTTTGCGAAATTGCCGGACACTTCTGGTTTGAACTATAAAAGGAGTAGTCATGGAAATTCAGGTTGCGTCCCAAACACTTGGTTTTGCCCACTTCATCTCCCAAGTCGATGGACTGAGCAAGACGCTGTTGGCGATCTTGTTGGTGATGTCGATCGCGTCGTGGTATCTGGTCATCACCAAGGCGCTCGCCCATCTCTTTGTCAAGCGCCGCAGCACCAAATTCATTGATGCTTTTTGGAACGCCTCGTCGCTGGAGGCGGTGGCGCATGAGATCAATGCCTACGGCACCAACGATCCGTTCTCCCACCTGACGAGCCACGCGATGTTCGCACGCGAGCATCACGCCAAGTTCGGCGCAAGCAAGCTGGAAGAGGCCGGCAGTGCAGCCGAGTTTCTAACGCGTGCGATACGCAAGGTCCTAGACGAAGAAACCGCCCGGATGGAACGTGGCCTGACCGTGCTTGCGTCGGTGGGCGCAACCGCCCCCTTCGTTGGGTTGTTCGGCACGGTATGGGGCGTATATCACGCGCTGGTCGCGATCGGCATGAGCGGAGCCGGTACCCTCGACAAAGTGGCAGGTCCAGTGGGCGAGGCCCTGATCATGACTGGCTTGGGGCTGGCAGTCGCGATCCCGGCGGTGCTGGGCTATAACGCACTGGTGCGCAGCAACCGTGTGACTCTCGCGCATTTGGATGCCTTTGCCTATGACCTGTTCGCATTTCTCGTCACCGGCCAGCAGATAAATACCGATGGCAACGTGCGGCCACTGAAACCGGTCGCTCCTATCATAGCCAAGCCGGCAGCAGCCTAAGAGGAGTGAGACATGGCATTTGGGGGATTCAACAACCGATCGAATAATGAACCTATGGCAGAGATCAACATGATCCCGCTGATCGACGTGATGCTGGTACTGCTCGTGATCTTCATCGTGACTGCGCCGTTGCTCACGCATGCGGTCAAGATTGATCTGCCCAAAGTCTCATCATCAATCAGCCTGGACAAGCCAGGCAAGATCGAACTTGCGATTGATGATAGAGGCACGCTCTACTGGAATGGCGAGGCAATTGACAAGGATGCTGTCATTGCGCGTTTTGCTGGTGAAGCCCGCAAAACGCCCCAGCCGGAGTTGCACCTGCGCGTCGACAAGAATACGCGCTACCAGGTGTTGGCCGAAGTGATGGCGGAGGCAACCAAGGTCGGCCTTTCAAAGATCGGGTTCGTGAGTGAACCTGAGAAAAACTGACGACTCTATGCATGCAGGCCACTCCTGCGCATCCTGCTCCTGCGGCACTCGCATATCCCTGTGCATCGGATGTAGGGCAATGCAGGGCAGAGAGAAGTTGCCGAGGATGCCCTGACTATTTAGAAGTTTACTGAGACGAGTACAGCCAGCCAGAGGTCTATCTAATCCGATTAGGATTCTCCAGCCAGCATTAAACATTGATAACAACGACGGAGAATGCCTGATAATGAAGCACCTGATTCGCGACGCTTTTTGCTGTACACAACCAGATGTACAGAAAAAAAACATACTAACCAGCAAGCGCCATCCGCAGCAACTCGGCCGACTTCTGCCACTGGGGGCCGTCATGGCCGGTGTCGGCATCACCATGACACTGGCCGCAAACCCTGTGTTTGCGCAGTCTGAATCCAATGCTGGCCAAGCAGCAGCCGCGCAGTCGAAAGAGGAGAGATTGCCCGAAGTAAAGGTCAAGGCGGAACGCGATAGCGAGGCCAAGGGATACCAGGGCGACACGACCAGCGTCGGCAAGTTGCAACAATTGCCGCGCGATATTCCGCAGTCGGTCACTGTCGTCACGGAGCAATTGATGAAGGACCGCAATGCCACTACATTTAAAGAGGCACTACGCAATGTTGCTGGTCTCACCTTCAACGCCGGTGAAGGCGGGCGCATTGGCGACAATATCACGATACGCGGTTACTCGGCGGTGGGGGATCTGTATCTGGACGGCATGCGTGACGTCGCCCAGTACAACCGCGAAGTGTTTAACCTCCAGCAGCTCGATATCCTGCGTGGCTCCGCATCGATGCTGTTTGGTCGCGGCTCCACCGGCGGCATCATCAATCAGGTCAGCAAGCAGCCTTTCCTGGCTGACCGCAACGAAGCGGCTCTCACGCTGGGTTCGTTCGACTACAAGCGCCTGACTGCTGATTTTAACAAGGTGGTGGGCCAGGATGCCGCGGTACGTCTCAACCTCATGAAGACCGATACCGACAGCTTCCGCGATGCAGTTCACCAAGAGCGCTGGGGCGTTGCACCTTCGGTGCGTTGGGGGATAGGGACCCGCAACGAATTCCAGCTGTCATACTATTATCTGGCGGAGGACAATATCCCGGATTATGGTGTGCCCTATTTCCAGGGCCGGCCTCTCGACGTTCCAGTCACCCGATTCTACGGCATGGCCAATGCCGATTACGAGCGCAACAAAACCGGCATCGCTACTGCAAGTTACATCCACCGGTTTGACCACGACACATCGATTCGCACCGTACTGCGCGTGGCCGATTACGAGCGTGATTTGCGGGCCGTGGCGCCACGGCTGGCGGGTAACCCGAGCGCAATCACCGACGCGACCGTGATCAACCGGAACCGCCAGGCGCGCGGTGGCGACGAAGACACCATCACCAGCCAGACCGACTTCACCACGAAGCTGAATACGGGCGGCATCAAGCATCAATTGCTGGCTGGCCTTGAACTGGTGCAGGAAAAGGCGCATCGCTGGAATTATGTGAACACGGGGGCGAATCCGACCACCACGGTCGGCAATCCCGATCCGAATCCACCGCTCCCTCCCGGATTTCTGGACAGGACGCCCACGGGCGACGTTACCTACAAGGCGCATACCGTCGGACTCTACGCGCAAGATGTCATGGAGCTGATTCCCTCATGGAAACTGGTGCTGGGCGCGCGCCATGATCAGCTCAAGGCAGACTATGCCCGTCCCGCCCCGGCGGGTGACCTGTCGCGCATGGACAATGTGTGGAGTTATCGCGCAGGGCTGATGTACCAGCCCGATCTCACTACTTATTATGTTTCTTACGGCACCTCGTTCAATCCCTCGGCCGAGCTTTACCAGCTTGACGACCGTTCCACCAACACGCCGCCAGAAAAAAGCCGCAATATCGAAGCGGGCGCGAAATGGGATTTGCGAGACGGGAATCTGTCGTTGCGCACCGCCATTTTCCGCTCCGAAAAGACCAACGAGCGCAATACTGATCTGGCCAGCACCCAATATCTGCTTTCGGGTAAACGCCACACGGATGGCGTCGAGTTCGAAGGTGTCGGGCGCATCACCCCCGACTGGGAGGTCTTCGGCGCGCTCGCATTAATGACGGCGAAGATCGATGTCGCCGCTGGGCAGCAGTCCAACACACTCGGCAACACGCCGCTCAATACGCCCAGGCACACGGCCAATCTGTGGAGTACTTATAAGCTGGGCGGTGGCTGGAAGATTGGCGGCGGCGTGGAAGGCGCGGGGCTGCGCTATGCCAACAACACCAATACCAATGCAGTGCCGAGCTACTGGCGATGGGATGCGATGGCCCAATATGGCTGGGACAGATACTCGGTCAAGCTGAACGTCCTGAACCTGCTTGACAAAGACTATTATGAGGGCGTGTATGCAGGGCATACCATACCGGGAACCAAGCGTGCCGTGCAGCTCACGTTCGGGGCGAAGTTTTAATTGGGCGTGGGATGGGAAAAATTCCATGGGTGAGCTGTAAGGCAGCGAACGAGTTTGCCAAGGATGGCAAATCTTGCCATCCAAGCGGAGCAGGGTTGCGCAGCGCAGGATGGAATTTTTTAAGATTTCCCGTAAATTTTCCACAAGGAGGTCTCATGTTAATCCATGTTCCCGAAGTCTTGACGGCCGGCGAGCTTGCGCAAGTACATACCTTGCTCGCATCGGCGCCGTGGGCCGATGGCCGCATCACCGCCGGCACCCAGTCGGCCCAGGCCAAACACAACCTGCAGTTGCCAGAGGACTGCGAAGCCACGCGTATCGCCGGTCGCATCGTGCTGGCGGCGCTCGAACGCAGTGCTCTGTTCTTCACGGCGGCGCTGCCCAAGCATATCTTTCCGCCGCTCTTCAACCGCTACGAGGGCGGCATGAGTTTTGGTAATCACGTCGACAACGCGATCCGTCGCATCGCCGTCAGCGGAACGCGCGTGCGTACCGATCTCTCAGCCACGCTATTTCTGGACGATCCCGAGTCCTATGATGGCGGCGAACTGGTGATCGAAGACACCTTCGGCGAGCAGCGGGTCAAATTGCCTGCTGGAGATCTGATTTTGTATCCGGGCACAAGCGTGCATCGGGTCGAGCCCGTCACGCACGGTACTCGTCTCGCCTCCTTTTTCTGGATTGAAAGCATGGTGCGTGAGGATGACCGGCGGCGCCTGCTGTTTGATCTGGATATGGCAATTCTTCGGGTACGCGAAGTCCAGGGTGACACTGAAGCCTCGGTTGCGCTTGCCGGCTGTTATCACAACCTGTTGCGGATGTGGGCGGACGTGTGACTGAATGAAAACACATTATACTAAAAATCCACTTGACAAAAGTAACAATGAAAATGATAATCATTCGCATTAGAGGGGATGATTATATTCATGGCTGAACACAATCCGAATCCAGGCACAAGAACACCGCCGGCGCGTGAAGTCCCACGCAGATCTGCTTTACAGCGTGTTTCCAGCTGTGATCTGCTCAAGGACGCGCGCGAGATGGTCATTGAGCATGCCGGTGAGGAATACCGCCTGCGTCTGACCAGTAAGGGAAAATTAATTCTGACAAAGTAACGCAGGCCGCGGCCACGATAACAGCGCCGCCGTGTATCCTTCATCCCTCAAACAGTGGATTCCGGCCGCCCCATTGAGGGAATGACGGATATTCAGAGCATGTGCATTATCTATGATCTATAACAGTAGGCCCGCCCCCCGGTTGAATCCCCGCTAGACCATCCCCATCATCTAACCATCAATATCTTCTAACATGAGGTAACCCGATGCGTATGGACAAACTGACCAGCAAGTTCCAGATGGCGCTGGCCGACGCCCAGAGCCTGGCGGTGGGGCGTGATCATCAATTCATTGAGCCGGCGCATGTCATGACCGCCCTGCTCGATCAGCAGGGCGGCGCGGTGCGTTCGTTGCTGACCCAGGCGGATGTCAACGTCAACAGTCTGCGCTCGCAGCTTGGCGAGGCGCTGGAGCGCCTGCCTACGGTGTCGGGTGCGGAGGGCGAGGTGCATGTATCCAATGACTTGAGCCGTCTGTTGAATCTCGCCGACAAGCTGGCCCAGCAGCGCAAGGATCAATATATCTCCAGCGAGTTGTTCGTGCTCGCTGCACTGGAAGACAAGGGCGCGCTGGGGGATCTGCTGCGCAAGGCCGGTGCGGCCAAGGGTTCTCTCCAGCAGGCCATCGAAAAGATGCGCGGTGGTCAGAAGGTGGACGATCCGAATGCCGAGGAGCAGCGCCAGGCGCTGGAAAAATACACTATTGACCTTACCGAGCGCGCCGAGCAGGGCAAGATTGACCCGGTGATTGGGCGCGACGACGAGATCCGCCGCACCATTCAGGTGTTGCAACGCCGTACCAAGAACAATCCGGTGCTGATCGGTGAGCCGGGCGTGGGCAAGACCGCTATCGTGGAGGGCCTGGCGCAGCGTATTGTCAACGGCGAGGTGCCGGAGGGGCTCAAGGGCAGGCGCGTGTTGTCGCTGGATATGGGTGCGTTGATTGCCGGCGCCAAGTTCCGTGGCGAGTTCGAGGAGCGCCTCAAGGCGGTGTTGAACGATCTCGCCAAGCAGGAAGGAAATGTCATCCTGTTTATCGACGAACTGCACACCATGGTCGGCGCGGGCAAGGCGGAAGGCTCGATGGACGCGGGCAACATGCTCAAGCCCGCCCTAGCACGCGGCGAGTTGCACTGCGTGGGCGCCACGACACTGAATGAATACCGTCAATACGTTGAGAAAGACGCCGCGCTGGAACGCCGTTTCCAGAAGGTGCTGGTGGATGAGCCGTCTGTCGAGGATACCATCGCCATCCTGCGTGGCCTGAAGGAAAAATACGAGGCGCACCACGGCGTCGACATCACCGATCCGGCGATTGTCGCAGCGGCCACCCTGTCACACCGCTACATCACCGACCGTAACCTGCCGGACAAGGCCATCGACCTGATTGACGAGGCGGCCAGCCGTATCCGCATGGAAATCGACTCCAAGCCGGAGGAGATGGATCGTCTGGAGCGCCGTCTGATTCAGCTCAAGATCGAACGAGTGGCGTTGAAAAAAGAGGCTGACGAGGCATCCAGAAAGCGTCTGGATACTCTTCAGGTTGAAATCGGCAAACTGGAGCGGGAATTCGCCGACCTGGAGGAGATCTGGAAGGCGGAAAAGGCCGCGATACACGGCACCCAGCATATCAAAGAGGCGCTCGACCAGGCGCGCATCGAACTGGAGACGGCGCGCCGCGCGGGCAACCTCGCGCGCATGTCCGAGCTGCAATATGGACGCATCCCAGAGTTACAGAAGCAGCTCGACATGGCCGCGCAGGCCGAGATGCACGAGATGAAGTTGTTGCGTAACAAGGTGACGGACGAGGAGATCGCCGAGGTGGTCTCCAAATGGACCGGCATCCCGGTGTCGAAGATGCTGGAGGGCGAGCGCGACAAACTGCTGCGTATGGAGGAGGAGCTGGGCAAGCGCGTCGTCGGGCAAACGGAGGCGGTGAAGGCGGTATCCGATGCGATACGTCGTTCGCGCGCTGGCTTGTCCGACCCCAACCGGCCCAATGGTTCGTTCTTGTTCCTCGGCCCTACCGGCGTGGGCAAGACCGAATTGACCAAGGCCTTGGCGGCATTCCTGTTCGACACCGATGATGCCATGGTGCGCATCGACATGTCCGAGTTCATGGAGAAGCATTCCGTGGCACGGCTGATCGGCGCGCCGCCCGGCTACGTGGGTTACGAAGAGGGTGGCTATCTCACCGAGGCGGTGCGCCGCAAGCCTTATTCAGTGATCCTGCTCGATGAGGTGGAAAAGGCCCATCCCGATGTGTTCAACGTGCTGTTGCAGGTGCTCGACGACGGACGTCTCACGGACGGTCAGGGGCGTACTGTGGACTTCCGCAACACCGTGATTGTGATGACCTCCAACCTGGGATCGCAGTTGATCCAGGAGATGGCAGGGGAGGAGAACTATGCGGCGATGAAGAATGCAGTGATGGATATCGTCGGGCAGCATTTCCGCCCCGAATTCATCAATCGTGTCGATGACGTCGTCGTGTTCCACCCGCTGGGGCGCGAGCAGATCCGCTCCATCGCCACGATCCAGGTAGCCTATCTGCGCAAACGTTTGCAGGATCGCGACATGGACATCACCTTCACCGATGCCGCGCTCGACAAACTCGGCGAGGCAGGCTTCGACCCGGTCTACGGTGCCCGACCGCTCAAACGCTCCATCCAGCACCTGCTGGAAAATCCGCTGGCCCAGCAAATTCTCACCGGTCATTTCGGGCCGGGGGATGTGATCAAGGTGGATCTGGAGGAGGGGAAATTGGCGTTTGGGAAGGGGATAGCGGGGGCAATGCCGTTGACTTAAGCCTTCCCCATCCGTTTTTGCTTGGCGTTGCGCCATTTATTCTGAGGTGTTTTTGACACGCGCGGCTGCCCAGGTTTCGAGGTCTTGGGTTGGTAATAACGGTGTCGAGCGAACGATGCGGCGAGTCGCTCCAGCAACGCTATGGCGCTATGCCGGCATGCGGTGGTGAGAACATAGAGTTTCTGCGCGAAGGCGGCGACAGCGTTTTTAGACTGTGCGAAGACAATGCATTTATTGGTGACGCGCGGCGGGGCGGCGATGGCCTTGAGCGTTTGCGCCATCACCATCGTAATGGCGGCGGCGAACAGCTCTTGCTTGACGCCGTTAACACTGCGCGAGTGAAAACATTCGATTTTGCAATCGCGCTTTTCGGCGCGGTAGTGATCTTCGATCTTCCAGCGGCGCAGGTAGAGTTTGACGATGGATTGGCGCGAAAACGTTTTTGGGTCGATGAGATTGGTCAGCAAGACCGAGAGATTGCCGTCGGGCGAGCGCAGCCGGATCGCGCGCACGCGCAAGGTGGGAGTCAACTCGAGCATCGCCGATGACTTCCCGCCGCGGATGAACGCCTCAACAGCCGAGAAAGAATTTTTGGCGGGGCAGCGAAACAAAAAATAGCCGTCATAGGATTGCTGGCACTTCAGCAGCATGTCGTAACTGGGGTAACCCTGGTCGAAGACGAGCACCCCGCCGGGCGGTATGTGCGGCAGCAGCGCTTGTGCTTGAATACGCTCATCGGCGTCGGCAATGGACACCACCGTGCGTGCGACCGGCAGCTGCCGAAACACATCATACGCGGTGGACACCAACGCCATCGGATAGTGGCCGCGCCCTGGATTGTCGGGATGCAGGCCGCTATCAGGGTCAAAATGCGCACGAATAGCTACACTCGCGGGCAGCTGATATTTGGAGCCGTCAATGGCGTACACGCTCATGCCTTTCCATTGGTAACAGTCTGCGGCGGGGAACAATGTTTGCGCCAACGCGGCGGTTTGCTTGAGCAAGGTGTCGAATACGCACCACGAAAGCTTAGCGCGGGCCTTGGTCAACGCCGAGGCATGAACGGCGTCCGCCCGTGGCCATGCACCTTGATCGCAGGCGCGCTCCGCGAACTGTTCAAATAGCATCGCCATGCCCTGCTCAGCGCCCGAGGCGGCCAGCGACAAGACAAACGACATCAGCTTGGGCAAGGGCAGTTTGCGATCGCGAATAAAATGCTGGGAATGGTGGTCGGGATGATCGGGAAGGAGACGAGGGATAAGAGCAGAAAATTGTTTCCAGAATGCGTCGAGTTGGCATGGTTTTTCAAGGCAATGTGTGTGCCATGATGGACTCCTTTGCGTTGGTCTTTGTAGCTGAATTGATAGCCTTTTTCATCGGTTTATTCTAACAGCCACGTCACTTGACGGCTATGAAAAAAATGGCTTGCGATGCTTAAGTCAACGGCATTGGATAGCGGGGGAGGGGTGATCCAACTTTGCTTTGCTTGAGGCGTGGGACTCAATCAACCTAAAAAACTCAGTTATCCACGAAAGTCACAATAAAACACGAAAATATTCAAATACATATCGCGATTTTACTTGCCACCCATCCGGTGAATTGCTAAAGCAATCCATGTTTTTGTTTTATTTCGTGAATTTCGTGGACAAAAAGCGGTTATTTAGGATCAATCCTGCTGCTTCGAGATAAAGGCCTTGTGAAAGAGATGACGCGCTAAAGGTAGCGGTGGCATACGCAACCAGTGCGACCGCACATAGAGCACCTGGCGCGCAAGGCGCGAGCCGGGCAGGGCGCACGTGGGATGGTCAGGACGTAAGCCTCTCGCCAGCAGCCAGTCCATGGCGCGCAAGGTGGATGCACCCGGGTTTGCCGCCGCCCGGACCTTCTCAAGGAACTCCGGCGGCAATGGGGTGCCCAGCACTTTGGCGCAGTAGTGCAAGGCATAAAATAGTGGCCGCACCAGATCGTGTGCGTGGGAGTGGGCCAGCAAGGCGGACCAGAATGCGGTATTTGTTCCGAAGTGACGCAGCAAAGCATCCATATCCGCCAGATCCCGTAGCCCACGAGCGAAATCACCATCGTAGAAAAGATGCACGGCGCTGTGCAGCACCATGTCAGCCGGGGCCAGCACCTTGAGTCCTGGGTGATCTGGAATGCCTATTGCCTCTGCGCGCAGACGATCCGCATCAGGCCGCAGGCGTGCCGTTAGGGGGAGGATGGTGTGGTGCACATCAAGGATCGCCTGACGCTCGATATGCCGCACGGGCGGCAACTCGTGCATCCATTCACGGTAATAACGCTGGTCATAGCGGTCGGAATATACTCCCGCCCAGCCGTGAAAAAGCAGTGTCGACTCAACCTCGTTCAATTGCGCTCGGGGGACGAGAATGTCAACATCCTGAAAGATACGTCCGCGCGCGGGCGCCAAACCTGCCATCACATATGCCGCGCCTTTGAGCAAGATGACCCCATCGACTACATCCGCCAGCGCACGGTGGATGCGATCCACCTCCCAACGCACTTCTCGCCCCACTTTGTCCGCCATCGCTGCAGCCGAACGTAAGTGCTGTCGCGGGCTGTCCGGTATCGCCGACCACAGGCCGTGGTCTTCGACCATGTAAGCAAGTCTGCCCAACAACCCGGCACGCCGCGCTTGGCGTAGCAGAACATCCCACTCACGCAACTTAAGGTCGGCGAGTATGGCCGGCCGCCTCAGCGCGGCCGTCACCCAATCTTGGTAGGTCACGACCTGGGCAACTCCAAGGCATTGAACAGCGCAACCGCCTCTTCGAGACGCCCATAGCG